>JAUYIO010000046.1 GCA_030688225.1 Nanobdellota archaeon | reverse complement strand
TATTCATATTTAAATCAGGTTTATTTTGTTTAAAAATGTTTTTATCGTGGGAAATCATATCTGACAGAAATGCCTTCCCTCGCCAATAAAATATACCTTCCCTGGCTATCATATTTTATATTGAGGGCAGAATCTATTTCTTCCTTGGTGAAACCTAAATTGCTGTAAAAGTCTGCCTTTTCTTTAATCAGATTTATTTCTTCCACAATTTGTATGTCAAAATTTTTCTGCACTTTCCAGGAAGAAGCATAAAAGCTCACTATCGCAAGTATGCAAACTGCCACAATTCCAAGTACAAGGATTGTTATTGGTATGTCTCCTTTTTTGTTTTTCATGATTATTTTCATTTTCCTATTAATACCAATTCCACAGATTTATTTTCATCCAGTTTAATTTTTTCTGAAGTATGAGGTATTGTATGGTAACTTATAGCTGTTCCCAGAGGTCCTCCTGGCCTAGGGCCGAAAAAATCATTAGGAAGAGATTCCAATATGTCAAAAATTGGTTCTTTATCTTCTGCCAAATTTTCTCCTGTATTGACAACAACTCCTAACCAGATATTGCTGGGATTATTCAGATAATCTTTCTGATATAACCCGCGGAAAACTTTCAAGGCAAAGTTTCCGTTAAAATTACTTAAATTTCCATCTTCTTTCAGTTGTGTATAAATTTTTCCCCTTTCAGAATCTTCAGTCAACATATAAGAAAACATTGATTTTGAAGCGAGAACATCTGCTGTCTGTAAATAAGGTTCCTGGATTTTTTTGGATTTCCCAGGGTAAAAAGAAGAAATAAAAATAGAAATTGCAAGAATTACAATTATGATTAGTGTCGCAACTACCCACGTCATTGTTTCTCCGATTTGGCCATTTTTATTTTGTTTTAGATTAGGCATTTTTCTCTGTTTTTCTTATGACTGACAAAATATCTATTTTATATTGAGAATTATCTTTTGCAATTGTATAAAGGCTTCTTTTTAGGCAGACGGGCAAGTTTCCTCCCCCTAATTCACAAAATTCTTTTAGATTTTCATTTCCCTCTTTTATTACAGAAAGGACTTGCTCTGAATTGAAATTGTAAATACTAATTTCAGTATAATACTGGCCCTGTTCTTTCCACCCGTAAGCATCTTCTGTTTCAAAGTTTAAATTACAGAAATCAAAAAAAGAATTGTCAAAGCCTTGGCTCAAAACGACAGATTGTATATATCCTGCTTCAGATACACAGCCCGCAATTTTATCTGTCAGCAAACCTGCCTCAATTTCTCTCACATCATATGGCTTCCCATAAAAAGATGAAACCATGTATACCATTGCGCCTGCAACTATGAAAAGTATTGCAAACCAGTATACGGAAATTATTTTCTCGGCTCCCTTTTTGTTTTTTTGCATTTTATTGTTTTTCATTTACCACAAAATAATATTCTTTTTTATTCAAAGTGTCAAAATTTGCATTAGCATCAACATCATTAAAGAAAGAATAGCTATATCCCCCGTCTTCTCCTAATTTTACAGTCACCACATTTCCTGTAATTTTGACTATTTCACCCGCAGGAAAATTTTCTTTTTCTGCAATTTCAATGGCATCCTCCATGCTCAGATGAATAGTCATGATTGGTTCTGCTGCATCAATCAGCAATGCAATCTGCTTTGCATATTTTTCCTCAAGAACAGAAGCATCCCCTGTCCTAGAAAAAAGAAAAAGAAGAAGAATTGTTATAAAGGCAAGATTAAGCACAATAAAAATTATGTTCTCTGTTAAAATGTTCCCCCTCTTATTTTTTCTCAGAAGATTTTTCATTTTACGCTTTTGTTACGAATTCCCTGTCTGTTTCCAGTCTCGAAGAAGTCTCTGCTGTAGGAATAATGTAAACCATAAGAATTTCATCATCCCCTAAATTGTTGTCTATAGCTGTTATGATAGAGTATTTTTCATTTGTCAGGATTTTGTCCTGGCTTATGATTACTTTTACCTGCTCTT
>JAUYIO010000040.1 GCA_030688225.1 Nanobdellota archaeon | reverse complement strand
TTATACATGCGTCTTTTCCATGCTTATGACAAATTTCTGCACAAGCTCCAATCATGTCTTGTTTTAAAGGATCTGTAACAATAATTTTTTTCTCGTCTGAATTTAAAAATTCTTGAGGGCACATCTCTGCAGCCTCTTTTGGAAGATCTTTTCCTATCTTTACTTCTTCAACATTTGTATAAAACATAAGCCCTGGAGAAAATCTTGAATGTTCATTTCCTTTTCCAAACCTCATTGATGCTGTAAGTTTCAATTCCTGATTTTTATCCAATGCAGTAATAGGTATATTGTCATAAACAACTTTCACTCCTCCTGTAAGAGACTTGGAATATACATTTCCCTCGTTTTTTACCTCTAATTTTAATGTTGGAATTTTTTTTTCAGTTATAGATTTATCCAATTTTAGAGGAATTAATCCTATTCTATGCGCAACAGTTTCATCATAGAGAGGAGAATCATTTTTAGAAATTTCAACTTCGTCAACTGCAAGAATTGGTATGTGATTTAAATATCTCCTTATTGAATTCGCAAGAGTCTCTTCTATCTCTGCTGTGAAAGTTAATTGATTTTCTTTTTTATTTAATAAATTCATTTTAAGGTCTCCTTCCTCTTCGTCCGCCTTTTTTCTTTGGACCGCCACGAGGAGTTCTTGTAGTATCAAGAATATTTAGTATTTTAAAACCTTCTCTTGTCAAACTCTTTATTATTGAATGCGCTCCAGGACCAGGGGCAGGATTTCCTGTTTTTGCTCTTATTTGAACATATAGAGAAGAAACTCCTGATTCCTTCAACATCTCTGCAATTCTTTTTGCTATGAACATTGCTATAGTTGGGTTTGCTTTTAATCTTCCGTGCTTTGTTACCATCCCACCTGTAACTTTTGCAAGAGTCATACCTGATAAATCTGTAACATGAACTATTGTGTTGTTAAAAGAAGTGTATATATTCATAACTGCTTCTATGTCTCTCTTCTTCTTGGTTTCTTTTTTTTGTTCTTGAATTTGTTCTGTCATTTCTTCACTCATCTTGCTTTTTTTCCATTACAACTTGTGGAATTTTTTTATTTTTTCTTAGAGATATTTTTTCCTCAAACTCCAAAGGGACAATATACGAAGGGCTATCAACAACTTGTTCATTAATCAAAACTTTTTTGTGCGTGATAAACTGTCTTGCACTTTTTGAAGTATTTGCTAATTTCTTACTTACAAGAATTGTTTGCAATCTTCTTCTTAAATAATCTTCTTTACTCAAAGATAAAACGTCTGCGATTGAGTTTACATTCAATCCTATTTTCTTTAATCTTTGTAAAAATGTGTTTTGTTCAGATGGACTTGCAGAGATTAATTTTTTAGCTTTTTCTCTTATTGACTTTATTTGTGATTCTGCTTTCCAAATTTCTTTTTTGTTTTTCAATCCAAATTCTTTTTTTAAGATAGCTTCTTCATCTATTCTTATCTTGTCAAAAGGACGTTTTGGACGGGAATAAGTTTTATGTTTTCTTTTCATTTTATTGAGTTATTTTCTTTTTCTTTTTAATTCCTACACCTTTCATTTTGTGAGGTCTGAAGTTTCCTCTTGTTCTTTGCCCTCTGGCTGGAAGACCTAACATATGCCTATAACCTCTATAACTTTTTATTTTCTTTAATCTTTTAACATCAAACTCTGTTTGCAGTTCTAAATCTGTTCCTGTTAAATGCTTGTCTTCTCCTGTCTTGAAATCGGATTTTCTGTTAAGAATGTGTTTTGGAAATTGAGAGGTTTTTAGGAATTGAGTAATTTTCTCAATTTCGTCTTTTGTTAGAGAACCAATTTTTCTTTTTTTATCAAGATTCAATAATTTGCAAAGTGCGTTGGACAAAGCCCAAGATATTCCTTTAATTTTTGTCAGTCCTGCATAGAGAGTCATTCCTCCTTCTACATCCTTTGACATAATTCTCACTATTCTTTCTTCATTTTTCTTTTCCGGTTGTTTTTGTGTTTGTTCCATTTTAGTGTGTAAACAAATTGTATCTTTCAAAAGTTGTCAGCTCCTGAAGTATTCTTTTCTCTATTGCTTTTTCAGGATAAGGAAGATTCTGAATTCTTTTCTTCATGTCCTCAAAAGAATCAAATTCTTTTTCCTTTCGTTTTGCAATTATTTCTTTTACGTATTTTTTTCCAAGTCCAGGAAGCAATTCAATTTGATGAATCCTTTTGTTTATTGCTTCTGATTTGTTGAAAAAATCTACAAATTTTTTTTCGTTTTCCTTTACTATTTTTTTGACAAATTCTTCAAGTTGTCCTTTTGCAGATTCTGTTAACTTCTCCCTTGGAAGCCGTCCGAGAATGTAATAAATTTTATCTCGTTTTCCTTCACCGATATAAACTTTTTCTCCAACTTCAAGAGAAATTCCTCTTCTAGGAACTAATTCTAAAAGAGTTAGATTGTTTTCCCCTATAGCTTGAGCTATCGGCATCATTTTCCCTTCTAAAGGATATCCATTCGGTAAATATTCTAATATGATTGCATGTTCTTCTTTTTCCATTTTGCTTATTTGAATTGTTTAACTGTTTCAAGTATTTTTTTTGTTTCATCCTCGTCTAGACTAGTTTCTACAAAAAGTTTATTTAAATTTTCCTGGTTATCAGGCATTGTATCTACAATCTTAACTATGTTGTGTTCTCTTAATTTCATTATTCCTAACTCTTCTAATTTTGTTCTTAACTCTTTTGCTTCTTTAGGTTTTACTTCTGTAAATTTGTTTATGAATCCTGTCAAAGTTCCTTCTGCATCTTCTTTTTTCAAATAGCCTTTGACTTCTGCCATGCTCAATGGTTGATTGTTTTTTATCATATTATTAAATCTGCTTTATTTTTTTTAAATGTATTGGGTGAATTAAAAATTTCTTTTCCTTTCCTTGAGTGTTTATTTTTACAAGGTATGCTCCTCCTCTTTTAGATTCCACCACTCCTGTCATTCCTTGAAGAGTTCTTGGAAAACTAAAATTCACAGAAGGTTCTCTGATAACAGCTACACTTGCTCCTTCTTTAAATTCCTGAAAGTATTTACTAAGTTGTAACTTTCCACGAGTTCTAATTTTCTTCTCTCTAACCATGAAATATCCAGAAATATTCTATTTAAAAAAGTATCCTTTAGAAATTATTCAAGACCCTCTTTTTTTGTGTGTAACAAATCCCCATTATTCCTTGCATTTTCCATATTTTGCACAATAGCGTCAAACATTTTTCTTCCAAAAGTTTGTATGCCGCACCTCTCACAAAAATCAATTACAGAACCCTGATCAATTCCAGAACCACAGTCAATGCATTTTTTCATTTTACGCCCCTTATTATTTTGGTTATGTTGAAAGGGAAATTTGTTTTTTAAACATTTGTATTGTTTTTAGAATAATTTACTGTAAAGTTTATCTAGAAAGGATGGATTTTTTGGGGCGTCAACAATCTTTTTAATACAAGGTATTTTCTCAGAAGTAATTTTTATAGTTACATGGGCCATTTTGTAAGAGAGATATTTATTTACAAATGGCAACTTTATCCCGTATTGAGACCATCCATAAACAGGATTAAATCCTAATTCAAGAGCTTTATCATAATGAGCTTTTTCGTGTTCAACAAATTCTCTTTTTTGTTCTCTGCTAAGAGTATTGTGTTGGTTTATAAAATTAATAAACTCTTCCTCATTTCCAAAAACAATCTTGTTAATATTTATCATTATTCATACCTCAATGCGTCAGCAGGTTTCATTTTAGAAGCTTGTATTGCTGGGAGAATTCCTGATAGAGAACCAATTAAAAAAGAAAATGATAATGCTCCAACTATTAAATACCACGGGAAAATTGCCTGAAGTAAGGGCGTTCCGAGAGCATTTGTTGCAATGTATTCTGCAGTTTTTCCTAATCCAATTCCTATTGCAACTCCAATTGCTCCTCCAACTAAACCTAAAAGTCCTGACTCAATCAAGAATATAAATAATATGTCTGAATTTTTGGCACCAATTGCTTTCATTGTTCCTATCTCTTTTGTTCTTTCTAAAACAGAAGTATACATCGTATTCATAATTCCTATCCCTCCAACCAAGAGAGAAATGGCTGCTATCCCTACGAGAACTGCCTGAACAACTGAAAAGATATTTGAAAAAGTTTCCAAAAGTTGTCCTGCTGTTTGAACATTAAAAGTTTCTTGTCCTTCTTTTTCGTCTCTGAAATTTCTTAATTTCCTCTCTATGTCTTCTGAAACTTCCTCTGGGTTGAAACCAGTAGCGACTTTTACAACAATTTGGCTTTCTTCATCTTCCACATTTAGTAATTCTGCCATTGTTTCTTTTTGCATCCAAACAGAATTGTCGTCAAAAGGATTTCCTTGTTTTTTTACAACTCCAATTACTTTGAAATTTTCACTTTCTATTTCCAGACTATTTCCTATTTCCACTTTTTTATCCCATAAATCTCCAAAAACATGATTATTTCCAACGACAATTTTTGATTTATCTTCATCTTTTAATTGTCTTCCTTCTATGACTTTCAGAGCATCAACATCTCCAAATAAATCAAGGTAATCTTCATTTCCACCAATTATGAAAACAATTTCCGTCTGATCTTTAAAAGTTACCGGGCCTGTCTTCATTAAAATTCCTTCTGCCTGTTCAACTCCACGAACATTTCTTATAACTTCCAAATCTTTACTTGTTAAAATTAAATTCGGGTTTGTGTTTGAACCTGGCGGTCCAATAGTTTTACTTTGTATTATTATTTTATCTCCTCCTAATTGTTCAAATTGTTGGTTGATATATCCTTGTAGACCTTGTCCAAGAGAAATTAAAGCAACCACTGCAGCGATACCTATAAAAATTCCAATCATTGTTAGCCAAGAACGAAGTTTTCTTCTTCTAAGGTTATTGAATGCAAGAGAGAAATAGCTGAGATTCATTAGATTATCTTCCTTCTTTTAATTTTCTCAATCTTCTTTTTTTTCTCCATCTATAGACAAGGTAGATTAAAACAATTGCTCCAAGAATATAATATAAAGTATAACTTGGTTTTTCAACAATTCCGAGATTTTGTGCTTCCTCAAGAGAATAAACTCTTAAAGAAAGTGTTTTTGTTTCAAGAAAATCTTTGTTTGTAGAATCTTTATATTTTAATACAACAGGGGTGTTTATCAGATTTGAAGAAGTCTTGCTTATGTATGCACTATATCGTATAGTGTCAAAATCATCACTGTCAATATCTCCAATGTATTGCTCTTTCTCTGAAAGAAAATTAATCCCTATGCTATCGCTAATTGTAAGATAAACAAATTTTACATCAGATAAACCAGAATTTATTATCTTGATAGATATTTCGTTCTCTTGTCCTTTGATAAGCGTTGCTGAATCATCAAGAGAAATTTTCAGTTCAGGATTAGAATTCACAACCAAACTTATCGTTTCTTTTTTTGATTTGTTTATTCCTTCATTATCTTCATAGGTTATTTCTACAGGTATTTTATAAATACCCGACGCTGTTTCTGGAAGTGCTACCAACTTGAAAGTAAAATCTTCGTCTTCTTCTGAATCAAGAGCGTCAAGAAATTTTTCAGAACTTGACTGGTGTGGTGCAAAAGGTGCTGTTGATAAATCCATCTTCACATTTATATTTGAAACGTCGTAATCAAAGATATTTTCTATTCTTATTGTTGTATCTACTCTCTGCCCAGGAGCAACTTCACTCGGAGAACTTTCAACATCTTTAATTGTAATTGCAGATGCAAAGTTTAAGAGAGTGAGAACTAAGAAAATTGCTGAGATTGTTAAAAAGATTTTTTTATTTTTCATTTTAATTCCATCTATCAAGAATCTCTTTTAAGTTTACTCTTTTCCCAACTTTAATTTTATTTTTCACCATATATTTTTCAAACCCTTTTTCAGTGTAAATACTTTCAAATGGTTTTCCATGCATATTTGTTCCGACAAAGAATTTTGGATATTCGTATGTTGTAACAAAATTTAAGAATCTTCTCTTGGGGTGATAAAAAATCCATAATGAAACAATCCTTTTATCCCCAATCCATTCTCCAGAACCATGTGCTACTTCTGTATAACCTTGTTTAGATCTTTTCTCAAAAATTTCTTTATTCCCGTACATCCCGAGCAAACTAAATTCTTCAGGTTTGATTTTTTCTTTGTTTTTCATTTTCTTGTAAAAATTATTAATTCCTTTCTTCCAAATTGGTTTGGTTCTAAAGGCATCCTATAACCATATTGAGCCTCTCCTTTTCCAATATCTAACCCTCCTCTTTTAAGGGTTTCAATATAATTTTGCATTATTCTGGAAACTCCTTCTCCGTCTGTAAAAATTCTTTTCCAATAATGGTTTGGCTGAGTCAAATTTTCCTGTAACAACTCCACAATTTTTGAAGGCCCTTCTTTAGTACTTAAAATTACATCATCAATCCGCACTTCAATTCCTTTTCCTTGTCCAATCTTTTGTCTATTTTTATTTTTCATTTTGATTTTGTGAATACCTTGAAACAAGAGGCAAATTTTTTGTTACATCTCCTAAGACATATTCTTGATATGCTCCACAAGTTCTGAAGTCTCCTTCTCTCCCTCCACAAATTCTTTCACTTAAGAGAGGGCATGTACAATAGTTTATTGCTGCTGGACAAGATTCATGCACTATTGCTCCAATATGATTTTCTGAATTCATTTTTTACTCCTTGTTTCGTGTTCTATTTTCCCATCACGTATTTTTAAAACTTTTGTTGCGTATTTTACAAGACTCAAATCATGAGTTACAAGAATAATTGTTTTTCCTTTTTTGTTTAAATCCTGGAAGAGACCCATAATTTCCAATCCTGTTTTTGAATCAAGATTTCCTGTTGGCTCGTCGGCAAGGATTACTTCAGGATTATTTGCCAAGGCTCTTCCTATTGCAACTCTTTGTCTTTCTCCTCCTGAAAGCTCATTTGGAAGATGATTTTTTCTGTGAGACAATTTTACATCTTGAAGAATTTTTTCTCCTCTGATATTTCTTTCTTCATCACTTAGTCCTTGAAAAATCATTGGGAGAGTAATATTTCCCAAAGCTGTAAGAGTTGGAATTAAATTAAAAGTCTGAAAAACAAAACCTATTTTTCTTCCACGAATCTGGGCTAAGTCTGATTCTTCCAAATGTTCTATGTCTTGTCCTTCTAAAAATATTTCTCCTTTTGTTGCCAAATCTAAAGCTCCCACCATGTTCATCATTGTAGATTTTCCAGAACCGCTCGGGCCAATAATAACTACAAAATCTCCTTTGTTGATTGTTACATCTACTCCATCAAGAGCTTTGACTATGCTTTCTCCCATTTGATAGTGTTTTTCCACATTGTCTAATTTTATTATCGTGTTTGTGTTGTTCATTTTAGCTCAGAAATAAGCCTTGTCTGAGTCAAGGCACCTCTAAACTTCACAGATAAAGACATATTTAAAGTTAACTAATGCAAAGTAGTAAGTTTTAAAAACTGCTTTTAAGAATTAAATATATGATAATTCCAGTTAGATGTTTTTCATGTGGTAAGCCTGTTGGACAGTTGTGGGAAGAATTTGAAAAGAGAGTTTCAGAAGGTGAAAGTCCAAAAAAAATCTTAGATGATTTAAATGTAGAAAGATTTTGTTGCCGTTCTGTATTTTTAGGACAAACAGATTTAATTGAGTTAGTTAGTAAGTTTAAGAAATCGTAAGGTTTAATTAATATTTCTAAAATCTGTTTAAGAAAAGTTAAGCCCAATTTTTATCAGCAATTACAACGTCAAAACCCTTTCCTTTATTTATCTTTGAGACAAATTCTTTTTGAGAAATTTTTTTTCCCTTATTTGTGAAGATATTCCTATAAGAATTAATTGAATCTAAAATTTTTGTGGAATCTTTATTTAAATTTTTAAATAACCAAGGATGTAAAGAAAGATGTATTGTTGGTTTTTCTTTTTTCAAATATTGTTTTATATTTTGTAATATCTTTATTTCTGCTCCCTCTACATCTATTTTAATGAAATTGCAGTTGGTAATTTTTTCCTTTTCTAGAAATTTTTTAAAAGAAATACATTTTATTTTGTGTTTGTTATCTTCCAAAAAGATGCTTGATGTACTATCTCCAAAACCTCGCCTGTTATTCCCTAAGAATTCGTAGCCTTTTTTATTTGAAATACAAATTTCAAAAGTTTTGACTTTGTTTTTTATTTTAGGATTTAATTTCAAATTGTGATTTAGTATATTCATTGCAATAGCATCAGAATCTATCGCGTAACAATATTTTGATAATTGAGAGCCATAGAGAACTGTAGAGCCTATCCAGGATCCTAAGTCAATATAAGAATGTTTTTTATCTAAAAATCTATTAAAAATTTTGAAAG
>JAUYIO010000034.1 GCA_030688225.1 Nanobdellota archaeon | reverse complement strand
TGAAAACAACTGATAGTAGAAGAGATTTTAGAAGAAGGCCGAACAGAGAAGAAATTGCGAAAGAAGCTTTGAATTCATGGGAACCTAAAACAAAACTTGGAATGGAAGTAAAAAACAAGAAAATTACAAATATAGATGAGATTCTTGATAACAACAGAAAAATTCTTGAGTTTGAAATAGTTGATTCACTTTTGAATCTTAAATCAGATTTAATTTCTATTGGGCAATCAAAAGGAAAATTCGGAGGAGGAAAAAGAAGAGCTTGGAGACAAACTCAGAGAAAATCCAAAGAAGGAAACATCCCGACTTTCTCAACTCTGGCAGTTGTTGGAGATGAAAAAGGGCATGTTGGCGTCGGGAGTGGGAGATCCAGTGAAACATTACCTGCAAGAGATAAAGCAATAAGAAAAGCAAAATTAAGTATAATGAAAGTTAATAGAGCATGTGCATCATTTGATTGTGATTGCAGTGAGCTTCACACTGTGCCTTCAAGAACAACGGGGAAATCTGGAAGTGTTAGAGTTACATTAATACCTGCACCCCAAGGAACAGGACTTGTCGTCGGGACAGGATTAAAAAGCGTTTTAAAACTTGCAGGGATAAAAGATGTTTATAGCAGAACTTCTGGAAAAAAGAGAACAACATTTAACTTAGTTAAAGCTTGTATTAATGCATTGGAAAAAGCAAATAGAAAATGAACATAGCAGTGATAAGAATCGCAGGGCAAGTTGGAATAAGAAAGGACATAGCTGAGACTTTTGATAGATTAAGATTAAGAAGAAAATATTCTTGCGTTGTTCTTGAAGAAACAAAAGAAAATCTTGGGATGATAAAAAAAGTTAAGGATTTTGTTGCGTTTGGAGAAATTGATGATTCAACATATAAAGAATTAACAGAGAAGCGAAAAACAAAAATAAAAAATTTCTTCAGATTGCATCCACCAAGAGGAGGAATTGACAGCAAGAAACATTTTGGTGAAAAAAGAGGAAAAGGCGTTTTAGGAAACAACAAAGAAAAAATAAATGATTTAATCAGGAGGATGTTATGATGATGGAAACAGAAATTGAAAAAAATTTTAGAATAGAAGATTTAGCTGTTGGAAAAATTTTTGATAAAGGTGAATTAATAATCTATCTTGAACATGGTGAGATGATGACCTTGATTAGAGAATTAAATTATTTAGACCATGAGGGAGAATCACAAATATCTAGAAGACACTATAATTTTTATTTAGATAATGATGGAACTATCAAAAAGATTGTTTATAACGGATTTAATGAATTCTCTACAGAAGAAGAGGCTCACAAAGAATATGATAAAATGTTAAAAATAAAAGGATTATAAAATGAAAACTAAAAAACGAAAAAAATCTTCAAGAATGCACGGACATGGTATGGGAACGCACGGAGGTGGAGCTAGAAAAAAAAGAAAAGGCTCCGGACATAGAGGAGGAAAAGGAATG
>JAUYIO010000023.1 GCA_030688225.1 Nanobdellota archaeon | reverse complement strand
TTCTTATAATTGTTGCTTTACTTCTTTTGTGGTTGTGAAATAAATATCTTCGGCCTAAACACTAAAAATCGAAGATTTTTGGTGCCCTGAAAATACAAAGCATTTCATGGGGCCGAAATATTTTCCAAAAATCGCACGAAGCAAATAAACCCTTGGCATAAATGCAGAGGTATTCTGCGATTTTTGATAATTCTAAATTAAATCTTATTTTACAAAAATATTTTAAATGATTACTCTGTTTAATCCAAAAAATCCAACTATTTCTTTTCAGTATGGAAAAGTATTTAAATAATCATAATCCCCTCACAAACTATGCCAAGTGGAAGACCTACAGGAAGCGAAATACGACAACGAATTGTTGAAATTCTTTATCATAAAGAAAGCGGATATGGTTATGATATCTATCAAACATACCGTGATCTCTTTCCTGCTGCAACCATGCGATCAATTTATTATCATCTTAAAAAAGGCCTTACAACACAAGAATTTATGGTCAAAGAGATACGCAAAGAGGCAGGAGAGTACAGCTGGGGTGGTATGGCTGAGAAAATTTACTACGCTCTTGGTCCAAAAGCACAACCAAAAGGCAATTCACAAGTAAAAAAATATATTGAAAACAAAAAGAAAGAAAACATGATTTCTTCGACGAAAAAAACTTCAAAAAAATAAAAAAACAATAGCTTTAAATACCACTATAAATAAATTATTTTAAAAATGGGGGAAGACATACTCACTCAAATCGAACGTGGAAGAAGAGTCGGCTATTCTGACTCTCTTATCAGAAAATCTTTAGAATTAGACGACTATTCTCCTGACTCAATCAAGCTCGCATTCCGTCAAGCAGACCAAAAAAAGAATGGAAATGGTACAAAATACCGAATAAAAAATGTGAGTATGAGTAACATTCAACTTGATGCTCAGAAAGCCCTAGGAATTAGAGAAAATCCTGAATCAATGCCAACACTCAAAATTCCACAAGCATCATCAAAGCCTGGATTCTTGTTTGATTTATTAATAGGAGCAGTAGTTTTTGTTGTTGTAGGAATTTTAATGTATTTATTTATTGTACCTTCACTTATTAATGTTATTTGAGTTTAAACTTCTTCAGAAATCCCATCAACGCATACGCTTCTCGTTTTGTTAGAAAAGATTTACCAACAATTCTCTTCCATAACGTCTGTTGAGTCTCTTTTCTTTTCTCAGTTATAAAATGCATACTGTCAAGAATTTCATCAACTTGTTTGAGAATTTGTTTTTTCTCAACTCCTGAAATTGCAGTAATATTTTCACCCACCTTCTTTTTTTGAGGAAGTGTTTTTTTAGATAATTCATACAACATGACCGCGCAAGCATGAGAAATATTCATAACAGGATAATCTTTGGAAGAAGGAATAGTCACAGTGAAATCGCATTGTTCTAGCTCCATATTGCTCAATCCATGGCTTTCTCTGCCAAGAAGCAATGCAATCTTCTTCTTAGAATCAATCATCCCCACGAGCTGTTCTGGCGTTACTGGCGATCTTGGAAGATTGTAATCTGTTCCAAGCATAGAAGTTGTTCCAATAACATAATCATATTTTTTTAGAACATCCAGACTTGTTATTTTCGCTTTTTTAAGAATAGATTTTGCGTGTGACGCTCTATCCAGTGCTTCTTTTTCTATTTTACATACATGATTGATAAGAACAAGATCATGTACACCAAAATTCGCCATAACCCTTGCTATTGCGCCAAGATTGCCTTGATTCTCAATCCCCACACAGACAACAGTTATCATGTTTCACTCATCTACTTTTTCTAAAATTTCAATCATTTCACAAATCCTGCTCCAAGACTCATGAAAAGGACAACAATAAAGAAAATTGAAGTAAATTTCCAGATAATATTTGCTTTTTTCTCTTCAAAAATTGAAGTCAT
>JAUYIO010000020.1 GCA_030688225.1 Nanobdellota archaeon | reverse complement strand
GCCTAGAGAGTTTTCTATTTTTGTAAATGTAAGAGCCATTTCTAAAGAAGGAGGATGCAGCTATATCTGTTCCAATTTTAATTTTTTTATTTTGGGAGATTTTAAAAAGAAGAGAGAAAACTTCTTCTTCTGAAAGAGAAGTTTGCCATGCGGATTCATCAGACATTTTGCTGGAAGATAGTTTTGATTTTAAAGATGAATGGATAGAATTCATTAATGTTACATTTTCTGAAATTGAATTTAGTTGAGGAATAATTAGAAATTCTTGGAATGTTGGTTTTTTAGAATTGTGGGCGTGTTTTCCTCCACCGATTATATTTCCTAAAGGTGTTGGAAATTTGATTTTTCTTTTTTTAAGATTTGGATTTACAATTTTCCAGAGTGGTTTCTTTTCAGATACAGAAAGGGCTTTTAGTATTGCAGATTCTAAAGCAAAAAGTGCATTGGCTCCAAAAAGTTTTGCAGATTTTAAATTGAATTTTTTTTCTATTAAAAATTCTACTTTTTGCAAATCTTGAAATGAATTTATTTCCAGCTTGTTTAAATCTGAAGAGAGAGATTTTATATCTTTAATTGATTGTTGCAAAGATATTCTGTAAGGTTTTGTCTCGAATTTCCCTGTTGATTTTCCAGATGGGCTTGAAGCTTTGCAACCGTTTATAGAAACTTCAATTGTTTTTTCTTTTCTTGAATCAGGAATTGGTTCTGCAGAGATTGATAAGATTATCATGTAATTAAGAGAAGATAGAAGTTTAAGAATTTATTTAATTTTTTACTAATGAAATTATTATGTGGTTTTATTTATGTCCTCGGAAGTGATCCTTGTGGATTCATACATCTCAGCATTTCTTTCATGCACACCAATCATATCAATTTTATCTGTTATCCATAAATAGGCAATTCTTAATGGATCTAGTAACTCTTGTCTTTTTTCTTCTGATATGGAAGCATATCTTAATACTTCCCTACCTTCTTGTAACGTAGCAGAAAATTCATTAGGGAATGGAAGGGAGTTTGAATTCCTTAATTCTTCTGCTTGGCGTAAACATCTATCTCTATCGTAAGAACTCATTTTTAGAAATCAACGGGCCTGTTTAGTTGTTCATAAGATAATTCCCTTTCATTGACTATTTGCTGATATGTCCTTTCAATTCCTTTAATAGATTTTAACCTCCTCCTTATCCATTTGTAGGTCTCTCTTAAAGATGGTTTTTCAACAGTTGATGGATCTAAATTCATTAATGGGGCAAAATGCTGTCTTGTTCTGTACAGGTCATTTCGGGCACATTCTATATCTTCCCTTGTTAGATTATCTGGATCTGGACTCATAAAGAAATTAATGTACGGAGATATA
>JAUYIO010000014.1 GCA_030688225.1 Nanobdellota archaeon | reverse complement strand
AGGGAATCCAAACAATTTTATGTTTGTGAGAAGTGCAATATTGAAGTCACAGAAGAAAATGCTTTGCTTTATAACTTTACATGCAATGAATGTGGAGATGTTTTTACAATAAAAGATAATTCTAAGCTATTGAAAGAATTTAAGAGAAATTTGGATAAATTTACAAAAGATTTGTCTTTAGTTAATGAGGAGATAACCAAAGAAAAAGAGAAAGTTGATAAGAAGAGAGTAAAAGAAGCAAAGAAAACCATGAAGATTAAAAAGGAAGCAAGACAAAAATTAAGACAAAAACGGGTCCAAGACAAGAAAAAAGAAGTTAAGAAAGTTTCAAAAGATAAAGTTAAAATCGGAATCAAGAAAAAGAAACCAAAAAAAACAGTGAAAAAGAAAAAAGTAAAAATGAAAAAGAAAATATAATGGCTATTTACAGGGTTTATCCGACGAACAAAAAAAGTTTCTTTAGAAATTTAAGTGTTAATACTACTCTTATTGCAATTAATGTTGTGATGTGGCTTGTTTTGTTAGTTTTATATTCTATCAACCAAGATTACATAAAATATTTTGCACTTCAACCCTCTTCAATTATTCATGGACAATATCTTTGGACAATCATAACAAGCATGTTCTCACATGTCCTCTTTTGGCATATATTTGCAAATATGGTGACTCTTCTTTTTCTTGGAGGTTTTATAGAGAAAATAATTGGTTCTAAAAGGTATTTGAAATTTTATTTGATTTCAGGAATTTTCGCATCATTGTTATTTATTTTATTTTCTGTTTTATTTGGGAATTCTGAATTAGGTGCAAGACTTTTTGGAAATCCTGAGATTTTTGCTCTTGGTGCTTCAGGCGCTGTATTTGGGTTGGCAGGGCTTATGACAATTCTCATACCTAAGATGAAAGTCCTTGTTTTTTTCGTGATTCCTATGCCTATCTGGATGGCGATGGTTTTCTTTCTTGGATTTTTCTGGATTTTGTCTGCTTTTGCAGGATTACCTATAGGAAACAGTGCGCATTTGGGAGGATTTTTAACAGGAATTGTTTATGGTTTGTATCTGAGGAAAAAATATCCTAGAAAAACAGAAATGATAAACAGGTATTTTAGCAGATGAAGAAAATTTATTTAATTCATGGTTGGGGAGGGAATAGTTCTAGTGAAGCGTGGTTTCCTTGGTTAAAAGAAGAATGTTCAAAGAGAAATTTTGAATTAGTTATTTTTGATATGCCTAATACCGATGAACCTGTAATTGAAGAATGGATTGGATTTCTGAAAAAAAATGTTAAAGAGGTTAATCCTGAAGATTATTTCATAGGGCATAGTGTTGGTTGCCAAGCTGTTTTAAGATATTTGGAGATTTTGAATTCTGAAGTGAAAATAAGTGGTTGTGTTTTTATTGCTCCTTGGATGGAATTAGATAGGAACACCATTGAAGAAGAAGGAGAAGAAGTTGTTGAAATTGCAAAACCTTGGATGGAAACCCCTATTAATTTTGAGAAGATAAAAAAACATACTAAAAAATTTTTATGTATTCTCTCTGATGATGATCCTTATGTTCCATTATCTAACAAGGAATTTTTTGAGAAAAAACTTGGAGCCAAGGTAATTATTAAAAAAAGAGAAGAGCATTTTAATGAGACTAAAAAAATTCCTGAAATTATAGAATTTTTAGAATGAATAACAAAAAAAAGAGGTTTAGTTTGAAAGAAGAATACAGAAAAAGTTGGAATTACTTAAAAGAATCCAGAAAGTTTATTTATGCAGTTGTCTGGATCTTTTTGATTTTTGTTTTGATTGGTTTTTTTGTTCCATTTCCACAAATAATTATTGAGAAAATTTCAGAATATATAAAAGAACTTTTGAATCAAACTCAAGGATTGAATCAATTTGAGATGACTAAATTTATTTTCTTTAATAATATAAAGAGTAGTTTTTTTGGAATGATTCTCGGAGTTTTTTTAGGAATTTTTCCTATTTTAGTTACTGTTGTAAACGGGGGATTATTGGGATTTGTCGCATCTGAAAGTGTTTCTCAGGAGGGGATTTTTGTTTTGTGGAGAATTTTGCCTCATGGAATTTTTGAATTGCCTGCCGTGTTCATTTCTGTTGGACTTGGATTAAAACTTGGAACATTTATTTTCCAGAAAAATAAATCAGAATCTTTTAGAAAATATTTTTGGAATTCTCTGAGAGTTTTTTTATTTTTTGTAATTCCTTTATTGGTAATAGCTGCAATTATTGAAGGGTGGTTAATCTTTAATTTTGGATAGTTTTAAATAGTTTATTTATCTAATATTTTTATTGAATTAAATTCAAAGGAGGTTAAAAAGATGGCAAAGACAGGAATGTGGTTGGCAGTTGTTGGCGGTGTATTGGCTGTTATTGGTCAATGGGTTCTGGGATACTACTTGCCTTTAATTGGCGGTGTATTGGCTGTAATCGGCGGATTTATGAAATAAATAAATTTATTTTTTTATTTTTTATTTTTTAGATATTTTTAAAAACAAGTAATTCAAAATTAAAAAATTAATAAAAAGAATTCTAATCTTTTAGATCGCTTATTCCGAGCATTATGAATAGCAACCCAATCATTACTACGAACCAGAAAATTCCGCCTTTAAGGAAAATCCATGCCGCGTTCAGAAAGTTGAAATTTTTTCCGAACAGAGTCCATGAGTAAACAGATGAATACCATGCGACAAGTATGGCTCCTATGAGGAGAACCAATCCGAGTAAAAGTTCGCTCCATTTGTTCATTGTATCATTCTTTGCTCTTTTCCGTTTAAAAAGATTATTGATGTGTAGTATATAGTGGTTTAATAGCGCGCTTGTCGCCGATTAGTAAAGTTTAAATATTTTGAATATTCAATAATTTCACCCAAGGTAGAAAGAGTTCTGATAAGTTAAGAATGGAAAATCAATACGGAATAACTAAAGCAACACCATCGTTGCCAGCAATAGACTTACTTAGAGTCCCACATAAAGGAAAGACCCTACTTGTAGGTTATCCGGCTTTTGGTCCACATACTCACAGAAATAATTTAGAAACTATGTCTAAAGAATATTCTCATTCAAAAGAACTTCCAAAAATTTCTTTTAAGCCAGCAACAACTTCTGAATCTATTTCAGTTGTTACTTATGATTTTGAAAAAATCAAAAAAGAAATTTTTGACCCAAGATGGCTACAAGCAGGTTATATTGTTAGAACACAAGACGGAGTTTTTGCAAACACGTCAGAGACTAAAGAATCTGTTTTAAAATCTATGTTAGATAAATGTGAAAAAGTTAATGGAATTTATTTAGGTGAAAATGATTTTGGATTTGCACCTTACAAAACTTTTGAAACAGGTGTTCAAGATTGTGATACTTTTAGCCAAGGCGGATTAGCAAGAGTTTTAGAACATACTAAAGAAAAAACAGCTGAGAATTTAAGAACAATAGCTTCTCCTAAATTCTATAAAAGAGGAGTTAATGTTTGGGGTTTTGATAAAGTTAAAGAGCCAATTTTAAGAGTTGCTTACCTTGGTTCCGACGGGGACTTTGACTACGACAGGCTCGACGTTGGTGGCTTCGACTGGAACGTCTACTATGATGGTTATGCCTTTGGGGTGTTGAGGGAATAAGTTAATTCTACAGATATATATTTAAAACCAAATTTTATTGTTTGTTCATGAAAGAGATTAAGCCAATTAAAATCAAGAAAGACATGAAAGTCTCTGAGTTAGTTGAAGGAATGAGAGATATGGGTTTTGGGGCTGGAAATATTTACAGAGCGAGCGAAATAATGAAAAAAATGTTTGATGATAAAGAGTGCTTGGTTTTTTTTGGGGTGGCTGGGGCAATGGTTCCTTCAGGAATGAAACAGGTTATTCTTGATTTGCTTGATAAAACAGGAGTTTTTGTAACAACAGGAGCGAATTTGACACATGATTTGATAGAGGCTCTTGGGAATAAACATTATCAGATAGAAGGCGAAATAAATGACTCTGAACTAAGAGAAAAAGGTTTTGATAGAATGTATAATGTGCTGATGGAGAATTCTGTTTATGAAAAACTTGAGGATTTTTTCAGAGCAAATGCTGATGAAATTAAAAAATGTAAGGATATAAAAGAATTTTTATGGAAACTCGGAGAGTTAAGTCCTGGAGAAGGAATTTTAAAAAAATGTTATGAAAAAAAGATTCCAATTTTTTGTCCAAGCATTGCTGATTCTGGAATTGGGTTGATGATGTGGGGTTTGAAAACTTCTGACAAGGAAATTTCAATTGATGCTTTTGAAGACATGAAAGAGATTATAGATTTGTCTTGGACTGCGAAAAAAACTGGTGTGATTTATGTTGGAGGAGGAGTTCCTAAAAACTTTATACAGCAATCTCTTCAATTTTCAAAAGGTGCTGATTATGGGATTCAGATAACCACAGACAGACAAGAGCCTGGTGGTTCTAGCGGAGCTCCTTTGAAAGAAGGAATATCGTGGGGAAAAATGAAAAAAGATGCAGATTTTGTTGATGTTTTTTGTGATGCGACAATTGCTTTGCCTTTGATTTACGCAGGGATTAAGTAGGGCAATCAACTCTTTGTATTTTTATCTCTCCTGATTTATTTGAATAAAATTTATATACACATGGTTTCTTTTTCCTGAATGGAAACTAAAAAAACAGATGAAAAAGATTTTATAGAGATTTTAAAAATATTTTCTCCTGGAACTGCGATAAGAACTGCTCTTAATGATGTGATGAAAGCAAGAATGGGGGCTTTGATTGTTGTTGATAAAGAAGGACTTTCAGAGATAATGGAAGGTGGTTTTGAAATTAACTGCAATTTTAGTCCTCAGAAATTAGTTGAACTTGCAAAAATGGATGGAGCAATCATTCTTTCTGAAGATATGAAAAAAATACTTTATTCAAACACGCTTCTTGTTCCGGACATGAGGATAAAGACAAAAGAAACAGGAACACGACATAAAGCAGCTGAAAGAACTGCAAAACAACTTGATACTTTAGTCGTCGCTGTTTCTGAAAGAAAAAATAAAATCACTCTTTATTGTGGGGATATTTCTTATGTTCTTGATGAGAGTTCTGAAATTTTAAGAAGAGCTACAGAAACTCTTCAAATTCTGGAAAAGCAAAAAGATATTTTTGATGATTTGCTTATACATCTTAATATATCTGAGATTACTTTCACAACAACGATGGCAGAGGTATGTAATGTCTTGCAGAGAATTGAGATTATCCAGAGAATTTCAGACGTCATAAAGAAATATCTTGTTGAGCTTGGAAAAGAAGGACTTATTGCAAGTATGAGATTGAGGGAATTAACTAAAAATTTTGGAAAAGAAAGAGAATTGATAATTAAGGATTATAATTCGGATTATGTTGATATTAAATCTTCTTTTGATGAAATGTCTTTTGATTTTTTACTGGATGTTTCTAATATCGCAAGGATTTTGTTCAAGGAATTTCATGACAAGCCCATTACTCCAAGAGGATTTAGAATTTTGAACAAAACTAATCTCTCTGAGAAGAATGTAACATTACTAACTGATGAATTCGCTTCATTAAATGATATACTTGATGCAGACAAAGAGTCTTTGATAAGAGTTTTAAATGATGAAGGTGTTGTAGATTTGTTTATCAAGAATCTTGATTCTATTAAAGAGAAGATTCTTGAGGGGAAAAATATCTAAAATGTTAACTGAAGAACAAATGGAGGAGATAAGAGAGCATCTTGAAAAAGCACAAAATCCTGTTTTCTTTTTTGATAACGATCCTGATGGTTTATGCGCTTTTCTTTTGTTGAAAAGATATGCTGGAAAAGGAAAAGGTGTTGCCATAAGATCTTTCCCTGATTTGACTGTTGATTACTTCAGAAAAATTCATGAATTGAATGCAGACTATGTTTTTATTCTTGACAAGCCACTTGTTTCCAAAGATTTTTTTGATGAAGTTGAAAAACATAATATTCCTGTTGTCTGGATAGATCATCATGAGCCACAAGAAGTTCCTGATTTTGTGAATTATTATAATCCTCTTTTAAATGAAGAGAGAAATGAACCTGTTACTTACTTATGTTACAAGATGTGTGAAAAAAAAGAAGATATTTGGATTGCAGTTATCGGGTGTATTTTTGACAAATTCATTCCTGAATTTTATTCTGAGTTTGAAGAGAAATATCCTGATTTAAGCACTAAATATGATGATGCATTTGATGTATTCTATAAATCTCAAATAGGAAAGATTGCAAAGATTTTCAGTTTTGGTTTGAAAGATAGAACTACTAATGTTGTTAATATGTTGAGATTTTTGTCAGAGGTTAAAAGTCCTTACGAGGTTTTGGAGGAAGGGAGCAAAAACTATTCAATGCATAATAGATTCAGGCAAATAGACACAAAATATCAAAAACTTTTGGATAAGGCACTTTTGATTGGAGAGAAACCTGGTTATCTTTTATTTTTTCAGTATCAGGGAGATTTGAGTATTAGTGGCGATTTGGCGAATGAACTTAATTATAGATTTCCAGGGAAGACAATTGTTGTTGTTTATGTTTCCGGAACAAAAGCAAACATTTCTGCAAGAGGTAGTGGTGTTAGAGGTTTAATATTGAAAACTATTGATGGATTCCAAGATTCTACTGGTGGAGGACATGAGGAAGCTGTCGGTGCGAAGATAAGGGTTGAGGATATTGGTAGATTCAAAAGAAGGTTGGAGAGATTTGCATAGAAAAATATAAAAATAGGGTTTTCTTGAATGATTTATGCAAAAGAGATTAAGGTCTATGTGCGTGAATTATTGTACATTTACTTTAGTCTGTGCTAAAATTAAACTTTAATTTGATTCAGTTTCTTTTTAAGTCTGAATTGAATTGAAGTGTTTTCTTGATTAATTTAGACTCATTAGGATTCTGTATTGAATTGGTGTAAAAACCAAAATGAAGAATGAGATGGAGAAAAAATTTGTAGAAGAGGAATTGACAAAATTACTTGAGAGAACTTTAAGATTAGAAGATGAACTTAATTTATTAGAGGAGAATTAGTAACTTTTTCCTATGTAAACAACTTCTTTCGCTTTCTTATTGCAGATGATGCATTTTCCACCTTTGGGGTGTTCACGTTTATTTGCTAAAGTTCCTCTGATTTCTGCGTGAATTTCTTTTTCTACATGCTCTGCGCATTTTTCTCCTTCTTTCTCAATTGAGCAAAAATTAACTCTTGCTATTTTTTTGTTTTCCATAGCTTTTTTTAAATCTTGTTTTGTTTTACAATTGACAATTTTGTCTTTCATGAAATCGTCTGCTTTTTTCTTTAATCTGCTGTCAAATTCATCTCCGAATTTTTTTATTTTTGGCAAGTCTCTCATATTGAGTGTTTCTTTTTTTTCTGTATCTCTTGTGAATAGGGTTAATTTCTTTTCCTTGATTTCTTTTTCTCCTATCTCTAACCTGAAAGGAACGCCTTTTAATTCCCATTCAAAGTATTTTTCTCCAGGGCGTTTTTCACTATCATCTATTTCTACTCTTAATCCTAAATTTTCCAATTCCCTTTTGATTTTTTTTGATTCATCTAAAACATTTTTCTTGTTTTTTGTGTTGAATATTGGAATGATGATTATTTGGATTGGTGCAATGCAAAAAGGAATTACTAAACCTTTATCATCGCCGTGTGTTGAAATTACTGAGGCCAATATTCTTGAAGGTGCAGGGCCGTAGCATGTTTGCCAGACATATTCTTCTTTTCCTTTTTCATCTTTGAATTTTATGTTAAAAGCTTTTGAGAAATTTTGTCCGAGCAAGTGCGTTGAAGGTTGTTGTATTAATTTTGAATCTGGCATTAACACATCTGAACCAATTGTATAAACCGAGCCTGCAAATTTATCCCATGAAGGACGTTTCATTGGAAGAAAAGGAATACCAAATTTTTCATGCATGATTTCTTCTGTTGTTTCAATATCTTCCTGAACTTGTTTTTCTGCTTCTTCCCTTGTCGCGAAAACATCATGAGTTTCTATCCAGTAAAATTCTCTGCTTCTTATTAATGGACGTGTGGCTTTTGTTTCATATCTGAAAACATTTGCTCTTTGGTAAAGTTTCAATGGAAGGTCTCTCCAACTACGAATCCATAAAGAATACATTTGATAAAAAGCTGTTTCGCTCGTCGGACGAAGAGCAAGTTTGTCTTCTCCCTGAACTTTTTGCAACCAAAATACTTCTGGGGTGAATCCCTTTATGTGAGAAGATTCTTTTTTGAAATTTTTTTCAGGGATTACAACTGGAAAGAAACATGACTTGTGATTTTTTTTCTGAAGAGCTTTTTCATAAAGCTGATACATATTTTCAAGAATCATTGCTCCCCATGGACGTATTACAATAAAACCTTTGACACCATATCTTAAATCTATTATCTCTGCTTTTTCAAGAATATCACTATACCACTTGCTGAAATTTTTTTCTTTGTTCATTATCAAATAATGTGAAAGGGGTTTATTAAATTAGTGGAGAGATTAAAAAATTTTCACAATAAATCTTTTTGCAATTCTTGCTGTGAGATTGCATTAACAGAATTTTTTATGTAATTGCTTTCAAGAGCAAAACCAAGATTTTCACTTCCGCTGACTTTGAAATTATTTATTCCTATGGCTTTTCCTTTTGTGTCAATTAAAGGGCCTCCTGAATTTCCAGGATTAAGAGCAGCGTCTGTTTGAATGTATGCTTCTTCTCCATTTGAACCAGGTCTATCTGTCGCAGAGATTATTCCTTCTGATACTGAGAATTGTAATCCTAAAGGATTTCCTATTGCAATAACTTTCTCTCCAACTTGGATGTTATCTGAATTTCCTAATTCTAAAAAAGAATATGCTCCAGGGACTTTTAGCAGTGCAATATCCAAATCAATATCATATCCTACAAAATCTGCTTCTATTGTTTTTTGTTCAGAAGTTATTGCCCACACCTTACGTCCTCCTACAAGAACATGCGCATTTGTTACAATGTATCCGTCGCTGGTTATTATGAAACCTGTTCCTTGAGCAACATCTGTTTTTATTGTAACGACGGCAGGAATTGAGTCTTCTATGATTCCTGAGAAATCAGAACTTGCAGAAGCTTTTAATTCACTCAATTGGTTTCCCAGACTTTTTTCTGTATCTGCGAGATTCTCTGTTAGTTCATTTATTTTACTTTGTGTGTCTGCTTGCATTTCTATTAATCTTGAGTTTAAAGAAGAATAATCTGTATTTACTTTTACAAATAAAAAATATAGGAAAATGCTATTGATAATTAAAACTATTACAATTATAGAGCTAACACTTCCAATCATTATCTTGTGTTTTTTTTGAAGTGCCATTTTACAATAAAACTCTTAAACTATAAAAACCTAACTTTTTTGAATCTATGGGCTCATAGTTTAATGGACAGAATGACAGGTTTCGGATGTACATAATTGCAGAAAAACCCTGTAGATGGGGGTTCGATTCCTCCTGAGCCCATACTTTTTTATATATTGTTTAATTTTTTATAATATGGATGAGAATAAAAAGAGGTTTTGGACAGCGGTTTTTATTTTGGTTGGAATGTGTATCGGGGCAGGTGTTTTGGGAATTCCATATATTGCTGCAAAATCTGGTTTTCTTTTAACAGCAGGATATATTATTTTTTTAGGATTGATTATTTTACTTGTTAATCTTTATCTTGGAGAGATTTCCCTGAGAACAAAACAGAATCATCAGATTGTGGGTTATGCTGGAAAATATCTTGGTAAAAGAGGTAAAAAAGTTCTTCAGGCAGTTATGGTTTTTGAAGTTTATTCTGCTGTTTTAGCTTATCTTATCGGAGTTAGTGAGAGTTTTAATTTTCTTTTTTTTAATGCTGATTATATAATTTATATTGGGCTTGTCTTTGGAATTTTTATGTCAATGTTAATTTGGAGAGGAATCAGGGAGTTGAAAAGATTGGAAAAAATTGGAGTGGGGATAATTTTTATTTTGCTTTTTTTGATTGTTGTTTTCTTTGCAAAAGAGATTAGTTTTTCTAATTTACAGACTTTTAATCTTGGGAATATTTTTTTGCCTTTTGGAGTCATACTTTTTGCCTTGCTCGCATTTCAAGCAATACCTCAAGTCAGGATTGTTCTTCATAAAAAAGAGAGGATGATGAAGAAAGTTTTGATTACCGGAACTTTGATATCTATTGTTTTTTATATTTTATTTGTTTTTGTTGTAGTTGGTTTTAAAGGGGGCGAAACTCCTGAAATTGCGACTTTTGCACTTGGCAGTATTTTTGTCTGGCTTGGTGTTTTCACTATGTTTACTTCTTATCTTGCACTTGGAAATGCTCTCTTTGAAAATTTAATGTTTGATCAAGGAATGAAAAAAAGAAATGCTTGGTTTTTATCTTCGGTAATTCCAATTATTCTTTTTTTGACAGTGAGATTTTTTGATATTTTCTCTTTTGTTGAAGTTCTTGCAATTGGAGGTTTGATTTCAGGGGTTGTTATGAGTGTGATGATTTTAATTATTGCTAAAAAAGCAAAAAGAAAAGGTGACAGAAAGCCAGAATATACTATCCCTATAAACTGGATTGTTGTTGGGGTTTTGAGTTTGATTTTTATTTTAGGATTGTTGAAGGAGATTTTCTAAAATTTCCCTCGCTGTTTTGAAGTCTGCTCTTTTGTTTGATAATTTCATAACCTGTCCTATGAGAAAATGCAAAGCGTTTTCTTTTCCAGACTTGTAATCTTCAACAGCTTTTGGATTTTCTTTTATTACTTTCTTGGCAAGTTTTTCTATTTCTGATTTTTCTGAGATTGTTGAATGCTTTTCACTTTCTTTTTTTGGAGAAGAAGATTTTTCTTTCCAGCTTCTTAAAATTTCTTTTGCTTTTAATTCTGTAATTGTTTTGTTTTCAACTAATTTTAATAATTCTATGAAATGTTCTGGTTTTATATCAACCTCATCAAGTTCTTTTTTGTTGTAATTTAAAACACTAAGAAGTTCTGTGGTTGTCCAAGGAATTGCAAGTTTCGGTGTTATTTTTTTTATTACTTCTTCAAAAAATTCTGCAATTTCTAGTTTTTTTGTAAGGATTTCTGCAGATTTTTTGTCTATTTTGTGTTTTTTAATAAGTTTCTTTAATTTTTCCTGAGGAGTTTCTGGAAGTTGTGATTTTAATTTGTTAATTCTTTTTTTGTCTAATTTAATCACGGGTAAATCAGGTTCTGAGATAAATCTGTAATCTTCTGCCTGTTCTTTTGTTCGCATTCTTATTGTTATGCCTTGTTTTTCGTCAAACATTCTTGTTTCCTGTTTTATCGGAAGTTCTTTTTCCTGTCTTTTTATTTCATATTCAATTGCTGCTTTGATGTTTGAAAGACTGTTTATGTTTTTTATTTCTGCTCTTTCTGAGTTTTTTATAGATACATTCACGTCTGCTTTAATTCCTGATTTCTTGTCTATGGTTTTTATATAACCTAAAGTTGCGATTAGTTGTTTTAGCCAGTCTATAACTTCTTCTGAATTTTTGAAATCAGGTTCTGTAACTATTTCTATTAATGGTGAGCCAGAACGATTGTAATCTATTTCTCCTGTTTTTGGATTCCATGCTGCAGGGTCTTCTTCAAGATGGGATTCTCTTATTCTTATTCCTAAGAATTTTCCTTTTTGACCTACTGGCACGGCATAAGGGCCTGAAATTGTGTTTTGAAAACCTTTAGGTAAATCAGGCCAATTATAATGTTTCCTTTGCCAGATTAATTTTTGGTTTATTTTGCATCCGAGAATCAAAGCTGTTTGTATTATTTTGTCTATGGCTTCTTTATTTGGTAATTGTGGTTTGCTTCCGGGTTGTCCTGTGCAAATTGGACAAATGTTTGTATTTGGTTTTGAATGTTTTAGTCCGTGTTCTGATTTGCATCTGCAGAAAAGTTTTTCATTTGTTAGAAGATAGCCGTGAATTTCAAGTCCTATTTTTACCATTTTATAATTTATTTATTGAAGTGTATTTTATATTCAGTTCTTTTTCCATTATTCTTGGCAGTTTGTCTTTGTTTAATTCTTTAATAATGAGAATTTTTATGTTATGATTATAAAATTTTGTTAAGCATATCTCCCATAATACTCCAATACTCAATCCAAGAGATATTATTTTATCTGCCTTTTTTATTAATTCTTTTGGCTGATTTTCCCATGTTTTTACATTAATCAGTTTATCACAAATTTTTCTGTTTAATCCTTTATATTTATTATCTCTATCATCTTTATAATCAATGCCTATAATCTTTTGACCTTTATTTTTTTTGTACTCTATAGCAAAAAATTCTGCAGTGCTTTTTTTGTCAGGACTTATAATTATCTCTTCTTTTTTATTTGCAATAATTTTTGCAATCTTTTTTATGTTTTCTAAATCTCTTTTACCTTTTGACAATTTGCTCGGTCCTAAGATACCTATTTTTGCCATTAACAAAAAAGGTTAAGAGGATTTAATAAATTATTGATTAGTAAATTATTTATATTTGAGCGATTTAATTTTCTTATGGGAGAAGATATACATATTTTAAATTCTGAAGAAATTACTGAAAAGTTGAAAGAAATTCCTGGTTGGGAATTTAAAGATGATAAAATTTCAAAAGAATTTAAGTTTAAGTATTTTTTAGATGTCCTTGATTTTATTATGAAGCTTGCCCCGATTTGTGAAGAGAAAGACCATCACCCGAATATTCATATTTTTTACAACAGGATTTTATTTGAATTGAACAGGTTTGATGTTGGAGGGAAAGTTACTAATGCTGATTTTGAAATTGCGAAAGAAATTGAGAGATTGTATAGTGGAAGATAGTTTTTTATAATCTCAGAGATTATTTTTTCTATGATACCTACAACTGCACGTCCTGGAGATTTTGTTGAAGTTCATCTGACAAGACAGATTTATGTCGGGACTTTATTGGAGAGTTCTGAAAAAGGAATTGTTCTTTTGAAGTTAGAATCTGGTTACAACATTGGTTTGCAGAAAAAAGATGTTCTTGAAATTAAAGTTTTAAAAAAATATTCTGAGAAGAAAACTGAAGTGGACATGAAGAAAGAGGGGAAAAAGCCGAATATAGCGATGATTATAACAGGAGGGACAATTGCAGCTAGGCTGAATCCAAGAAAAGGTGGTGTTGATTGGCTTGATACTCCTGAAAGTTTGTTTAAATTTTACCCTGAAATTTTTGAGAAGGTTAATGTTTTGAAAGTTGAAATTCCGTTTATGAAAGCTTCTGAAGACATGGATTTTAAAGATTGGCAGAAAATTGCAAAAACTGCCGAGAAGCTTTTGAACGATGAAAATATTAAGGGGATTATAATTACTCATGGTACTGATTTTTTACATTACACTTCTGCTGCGTTGAGCTTTTTCTTGAAAGATTTGAACAAACCTGTTGTCTTGACTTATAGTCAGAGAAGTATTGACAGAGCAAGTTCTGATGCTGATTTGAATCTTCAATGTTCTGCTCTTGTAGCTATAAGTGATATTGCAGAAGTCATGCTCGTCGGACATGCTACAAGTAATGACGATTTTTGTTATGCAATGCCTGGAACAAAAGTCAGAAAATTGCACACATCAAAAAGAGATGCTTTTAAAGTTGTTAATTCAAAACCTTTTGCAAAGATTTTTCCAGATAGGATAGACAAAGTTTCAGAATATAATGTTAGGAACAAAAATAAAGTTAAACTTGATTCTGCGTTTGAAGAAAAAGTTGCATTAGTTAAAATTTATCCTGGGCAAGAGCCGGAAATTTTGGATTATTATTTGAAAAAAAAATATAAAGGAATTGTTTTGGAGATGGCTGGTTTAGGACATATTCCCACGAAAAGAGCAAGACTTGGTTGGACAAAAAAATTAAAAGAAGTTCAGGACAAAGGTTTAATTGTTTGTGCAACTGCTCAAACTATTTTTGGAAGATTAGATCCTCTTGTTTATTCTAATGGAAGGGAATTGTTGGAAACAGGAATTATTTATTTGGAAGATATGCTTAGTGAAACAGCGTTGGTAAAACTTGGATGGATTCTTGGACATAAGGAATGGGCAAAAGACAAAAATAAAGTCAAAGAATTAATGCTAAAAAATTTTTCAAGAGAATTGAATGATCGGTTGGAGTAAGATTTTTCAAATCTTTCAGTCGCCCAATTTTGGAAAATTGAACGAGAGGTTTAGAATCACTTTCTTTTTCTAATAAGGTTTTCAATTTTTCTTACCTGACTTCTTAATTCACGAATTTCTTTTTCAGCTTTTCTATTTACAGCGTAGTCGTATTGAGCACGTAATCTGTCTCTTTGGTTTTCACGGTTTTGAGACATTAGGATTATTGGTGCTTGAATTGCGGCCAAACAAGATAATGCGAGATTCAATAAAATGTAAGGATATGGGTCTATTAATTCTCCTCCAATATATTTCAAAACAAAAATTCCGTTAGTTGCCATCCAGATTCCAAGAAAAACGAAAAACAAAATTATGAATGTCCAGCTTCCTGCCCATTTTGTGAGCCAGTCTGCTGCTTTTTGTCCAAGTGTTCTTGGGGCTTTGAAAACTGGGTGTTGTCCTAATGAGAAAATATCAAATGCTTTTTTTGATTCCTCCTCTTTTTCTTTCATAAAATAAGATGTCAATAGTTTTTTATAAAAGTTGTTTATTATTAGTTATAACTTCTAAGGGGTTACAATAGTAAGATTTATATAGTTTTGAGGGTTTGAGGAGATATGTGTAAAGAAAAGGATATGCACCTTGTAAGCCCTTTGATATTGGAGAAACTTACTGAGCTTAGGGATTCTTTATTTGGAAATCCGGAATTTGATTTGGTTGTAAGAAATCAGATATGTAGTTTTCTTAAGAGAAATGCAAATAGGCATTCTGTAAAATTGGAATTCCCCTACAAAGGAAATGGGACTAAAAAAAAAGCTTTTAAGAACCTTGAGATTGCAAGAGAATATTTAGTTAGAGAATTACGTGAAAATTTAACTGAGGAGAATATTCAAGTTGCAGCATCTTTGATTAATGGATTTAACCATAAAGATTCTTACAGAACTTCTAGAGCTTTTACTCAAGATAAGCAAGGTTTTTTTATTTACCCTGATGATGTTTATGAAAGAATGGGCAGATTTGTTAATAGAAATAAAATTTTTGAAAATCCTGTAGAGAAAGCAGTTCATACTCATTTTTATATATCTTTTATTCACCCATTTAATGACGGAAATGGAAGGCTTGCTAGGCTGCTTCAGAACGCTATTTTATCAAAAAATGCTTACCCTCCTATAATAATCCCTTCTGAAGAGAGAGGAAAATATCTTGATTTGATAAGTGCTGCTTCAAGAGAATACAGAGAGAGTGAAAATTTATTGAAACCAAAACAGGCAGATTTTTACAATTATCTTTGTTCTAAAATCAGAAATACTTTGGAAGAAATTCCTGAAAGAATTAAGCAAAGAAGGAAATAAGTATTCTAAAAATTAATAAACTCTTTCTGCTTTTTTATTTCATGGAACTTGATTATAAAAAGCTTGGTTTAAAATGTGGTTTGGAAATTCATCAGCAACTTGATACTAACAAATTATTTTGTAATTGTCCAAGTGTTTTGAGAAGTGACGAGCCTGATTTTATTGTGAAAAGAAAACTTCATGTTGTTGCAGGAGAGTCAGGAGAAATTGATGTTGCTGTTAAACACGAGATGGAAAAAGATAGAGGATTTATTTATCAAGGTTATGATACAATTTGTTTGGTTGAATTAGATGAAGAACCTCCGCATTTGATTAATCAAGAAGCCTTGAAGATTGCTCTCCAGATTTCTATTTTGTTAAATTCTAAAATTTTTCCTTTAACTCAGATTATGAGAAAGGTTGTTATTGATGGTTCTAACACGAGCGGGTTTCAGAGAACAATTTTAATTGCGAGGGATGGTTTTGTTGAAACAAGTTTTGGGAGAGTTGGAATTGATACAATATGTTTGGAAGAAGATGCTGCGAGAATTGTTTCACGGGAAAAAAATAATGTTGTTTATAGACTTGATAGATTAGGAATTCCTTTGGTTGAAATTGCAACAGCTCCGGATATTAAAACTCCTGAACAGGCGAAAGAAGTTGCTCTTCATATTGGAAATATTTTAAGAAGTTGCAAAGTTAAAAGAGGAATTGGAACTATCAGGCAGGATGTTAATCTTTCAATAAAGAAAGGAGAAAGAATTGAGATAAAAGGTTTTCAAGATATTAGAAATGTTGAGAGAGCTATTAAGATTGAGATTGAAAGACAGAAAAAATTAGTTGAAGAAGGAAAAAGTGTTGGGGAAGTAAGAAATGTGCTTAGTGACGGAACAACTGAATTTTTAAGACCTCTTCCTGGGGCTGCAAGAATGTATCCTGAAACTGATTTGCCTTTATTGAAAATTTCCCGGCAAATTACAGACGAAGTTAGAAAGAATTTGCCTCAATTGAGAGGAGATGTTCAGAAAGAATTAATTAAAGAAGGATTGAATGAAGATATGATTAGACTTTTGTTCAAACAAAATAAGCTTGAAGAATTTAGAGAATTTGTTAAGGTTCTGAATAATCCGAAGCTGATTGCAAAGATTATTCTTGTGTGGCCGAGAGAGATTTCCAAAAGAGAAAAAATTTCATTGGAGAAAGTTGAAAGTGTTTTGGAAGATAACCTTAATGAAATTTTAGAGAAAGTTAGCAAGAAAAAAATTTCTGAAAATGAGATAAAAGAAATTTTAACAAAACTTGTTAAGGGAGAAGATTTGAAAAAAGCTGTTTCTATCAAGAAAGAGAATCTTAATGTTCTTGAGGAGAGAATTATCAAGTTAATTAAGGAAAAACCTGGATTGGGAATTAATGCTTACATGGGTTTAATAATGAGAGAATTTTCTGGAAAAGTTAATGGGAAAGAAGTTAGGGATATTATTGAGAGGAATTTGAGATAATCCAGATTCCTTTAAAAATATTTCGTGTCTTTTTTTGTGGGTGAGAAAGATTTAAAAACAATTAGGATAAGTATTTTTATTTAAACATCTAAGGAGGTTAAAATGGGTGAAGATGACTACGAAGAATATCCTGAAGAAGACGAAGAAGAGGAATCTTCTGAAGATGAAGAATATTAATGATTAATCTTTATTTTATTTTTTATTTTGAATAGGCTTTTATGCAAATATAAACTCTTTTTCCAATATCTTTAAATATGGATTCTCTTTTTATTAGATATGTTAAGGACACATAATGTTGGAGAAGTCAATGAAAAACTTTCTGGAAAAAAAGTAACTCTCTCTGGATGGGTGGATACTATTAGGGAGCATGGGAAATTGATTTTTCTTGATTTAAGAGACAGGTATGGAAAAGTTCAGTGTGTTGTTTCTCAGAAAAATTCTGATTTTAAAGAAGCTAAAAAATTAACTATTGAATCCTGTGTTAAGATTGAGGGGAAAGTTAAAGAGAGGCCGAAAGGAACAGAAAATAAAGATTTGCATTCTGGAAAAGTTGAGATTGAAATTGAAAAAATTGAGATTCTAACTCTATGCGAGCCTTTGCCTTTTGATATTCATGATAAAACTATTAGCGAAGATTTGAGATTGAAATACAGATATCTTGATTTGAGAAGTGAAAGAATGCAAAGAAATATTCAGATGCGTCACAAAGTTATAAAGTTCATGAGAGATTTTCTTGATAAAAAAGGATTTGTTGAAATTACGACTCCGATATTAACAAAATCTTCTCCTGAAGGTGCGAGGGATTTTATTGTTCCTTCAAGAATTCATCCTGGAAAGTTTTACGCTCTTCCGCAAAGTCCTCAGCAGTATAAACAATTGCTTATGGTGAGTGGTTTTGATAAATATTTTCAGATTGCGCCTTGTTTTAGAGACGAGGACGCAAGAGCTGATAGAAGTCCTGGAGAATTTTATCAATTAGACATGGAAATGGCTTTTGTAGAACAGGAAGACATTTTGAATGTTGTTGAAGAACTTTATGTTGAGATGATTAAGAAACTTTTTCCTGAGAAAAAAATACAGCAAGTTCCTTTTCCGAGACTGAAGCACGATGATGTTATGAAGAAATATGGAACAGATAAACCTGATTTGAGAAAAAATAAAAACGATGCTAATGAACTGGCTTTTGCATGGGTTGTTGATTTTCCTTTGTTTAAGAGACAGGAGAAAAATGATTTTTTTCATGGGGCTGGAAAAAGATGGGGGCCAAGTCATCATATGTTTACAATGCCGAAGAAAGAAGATTGGAAATATTTGAATAACAAAGATGCTGGAAAAGCAAGAGCATATCAGCATGATTTGGTTTTGAATGGTTTTGAAGTTGGTGGTGGAAGTATTAGGATTCATTTGTCAGATATTCAGGAGAAAGTTTTTGACTTGATTGGTTTTGAAAAAAAGCAGAAAAAATATTTTGAACACATGCTTACTGCTTTTAAATACGGAGTTCCACCTCACGGAGGAATTGCTCCTGGAATTGATAGAAGTTTGATGGTAATTATGGGGGAGCCAAATATTAGGGAGCTGATTGCATTTCCGAAAAACAAAGAAGCAAGAGATGTTACTTTTGATGCTCCTGACGATGTTACAGAAAAACAATTGAAGGAAGTTCATATTGAAATTGTGAAGGAGAAAGAGAAGAAAGGTTCTAAGAAAAAATGAAAAATAGTAATATTTTTAAATAGTTCTATTATGGGATGTTAATGAACGCTAAGTGTAAGAAACCAGGAATTATTGAAAGAATAGAAATTAGATTGGTTGATCCAGGGAAATCTAGAAATTATGTTTTGCCTGAACTTGCAGAAGAAGGGTTTAGGTTATCTTGGAATATGAATGGTTCAATCTTAGATACACCTTTAAATAAGTTATGGGATAAAATAGATGGCAAGTATAATCTTTTTCATGTTAGTAGATTTTGGATGTCAGATAAAAATCTAGGAGAAATAAAATCTATTTTTCATCATGAGGGAGGAAATCAATTATATCTTGATTATGCTCCTAAGCTTTTGAGATGGGGGTGCAGTGAAGAATTAGGGAGAAGAAATATTGCGCTCAGACAAGGTGAAGATGAAAAAGATTTGAGACTTCCTTTTGGATTTTATTTATTAAAGAATTTTTCTTAATTAGTTTGTTTTTTAAATGTTGGTTTCTTTTGTTAAATATGAAGATATTGGTTGTTGGAGACATTCATGGGGAAATTACAAAATTGCAGAAGGAAAT
>JAUYIO010000004.1 GCA_030688225.1 Nanobdellota archaeon | reverse complement strand
TTTATCTCTAAGGAAAAGTATGAGGAGTTAATTAAGTATTTTAAAGAAAATGGAGAGTTAAAGGCTGAAGATGAACAAGAGACACATTATTTTTCAGGAGATGAAGATTTAAGGATACAGAAGAATAAATTTTATTCTAAGATTTGGCTTAAGAAAGGCAAGATACATGATGAAGCAAGAGAAGAAATTGAAATAAAAAGTAATAAAGAAGATTTTGATAAGATGGAGAAGTTGTTTGAAGTTCTTGGGTATGATACAGAAATAAAATGGTTTAGAAATAGAAAAGAGTTTGATTGGAATGGGATTAAAATTTCACTGGATTATACTAAAGGATATGGGTATATTATTGAATTGGAGAAAATGGTTTCTGATGATAAAAAAGAAAAAGCTTTAGAGGATTTGAAAGTGAGATTAAAAGAATTAGGAATTGAACTTACTAGTCGGGAGAAATTTGATGAGACTTATAAGAATTATAAGGAAAACTGGAAAAGTTTAATTGAAGAGTCTGATAGGGAAAATCAAAATGGATGATATAATTGATGAATTTGAGAAAGAGAGTGCTGAGGAACAGAAAAGAGAAATGGAATACGAATTTGATATTCCCAAAGGTGCTAGTGAGGATACCTTGAGGAAATTGAGGGATTTGAATGATTCAGAGCTAGATGAGTTACTAGATAGGTTTGGAATTCCTATAAGTGGGGTTTCTGGAAGTGAATTGACAAGAGAGGAAAAGATAGTTTTATTAGCGCAAGAAGATGATAAGGAATTGAGGAGGGAGTTGGGATCGGAGGATTGAAATGGAAACTGTTGAAGAAAAAGTTAAAAAATATCTTGAGAAAATTAAGAAAGAAGATAAAAAGATAAATGCATTTTTGGAATTAAACCCTGACGTTCTGAAAGATGCTAGGGCGTTGGATTTAAAGAAAGGGAAAAAGGGAAAGCTGTTTGGAAAAGTTATAGGGGTTAAAAGTAATATTAATGTTCTCGGATTAAGAGCGAGTTGCGCT
>JAUYIO010000096.1 GCA_030688225.1 Nanobdellota archaeon | reverse complement strand
AATTGCAGGCATATCTTGTGCTTGAAGCCTCATCCAAATTCCCCCCCAAGGAAGGAATCCTGCATTAGGGAGAAATTGAAGCAAGATTAATAATAATAAAACGCATAATGTAGTGTGTTGTTTAGCAAAATTTAACGGTTTTGAAAGATAATTGCTTAATTTTTCTTTGTTAAGATGTTCTTTTGTAAAAGTTAATATCTTAGAAAAATCAATTTCAACAGCATGCTCTTTTTCTGATTCCCCAATATTATTTTCCCTTTTTTCTTCCAATTAAATCATCCTATACTAGTATTTTTGTTTTCTTTTTAAGTTTTTGCATTGTTAAAAGAAAGATTATTGAAATATTTTCAACGCGTACTTTATCAAGCTTGGTTTTTTAACCAATATTTTCGGTAGCAGATATTTTATGTTATCTCTAGTTTCTGTTTCCAACACTTTTTTTACTGAAGGATTGTTTAATGCACCGACTAATTCATTCCAATCTTTTTCATTGAATTTGTCAAGAAATTTTCTCGTAATTAAATGAGTAAATAATTCAAATCCTAATTTTTTTCTCCAAGCAAATTTTTTATTATTGATTATGGAGTCTGCAACCAATTGTGAAGCTACAAAACTTTGAATAATACTTCCTCCCGTGGTTGCTTTAACCATTCCTGCGGAATCTCCTACAAGATAAACTTGCATGTTTCCATGTTGTTTATATGTTTTAACAAATGGATTGTGCAAAGGAATAAGTGCTCCATCCTGTGAAATTAATTTACAATCAAAATTTTTTAAGAATTTGTTGAAAACCGCTCCTTGATGAGGGTGGGACATGCTTCCAATTTCCATTTGTCCGTCTCCGTGAGGTACTGCCCATGCAAAACAACCATGATTTGGATAGACCTCTATTGCGTTGTCATGTTCTTTTTCTACAATTGCTTTTGCACCAACAAAATACTTTTAGTTTGTAGAAAGTCCAGTTAGTCTTGCAACGGTGCTGTTAAATCCATCTGCCCCCACTAAGTGCGTGGTTGGTATTTCTTTTGAATTTACAGTGATTGAATTGTTATTGATTTTTTCAAGAACTGCAGGCTGCAATACTTTAATTCCTTTTTTTACTGC
>JAUYIO010000088.1 GCA_030688225.1 Nanobdellota archaeon | reverse complement strand
CCCGAGTTCAAATCTCGGTGTCGCCATTTTGTCTTCTGAACTAGTGATTCCTTCTTTTTGATTTTGGAGTTTAGCAAAAAGAAAATCATCTCGAATTTGAGACAAAAGAAGAATTAGTACACCATATCGCAGATATGTTTACTAATCAGATATTTGAAGATTTCTGGAAACATAGAAAAAACGAATTGAAAGAAATGTCTAAAAAGGAATTTGCGGAGGAAGTATTCTTTCAAGCAATTGCAGAGTATTTACATAATACCATACCGGAGAAATATAATCAAGAAGGATAGACAATTCTATACTTTATATACAATAAAAAAGCTTCCTATTTGGCATGAAAAGGGACATATTTTGTAACAAATAGTGCCAAATATACCAATATATTCACTTTAAAATCAATCCATCAACTTATTTATATCATCTAAATCCCAAACAAAAAAACCTTCTTTCCTCAGCTTTTCTTTTCCTAAAACCTTCTTCCCGAACAATCCGAAATACTCTTTCTTTCTATCCCATTCAACAAATTTAGATTTCTCTTTAAGCTCTTCCAATATCTGAGAAGCTTTTTTCTCAGTAAGAGAAGACCATTTGCACTCCACAAAAAGAGCTTCTTTTTTCTGCTCATCTAAACAAATTATGTCTATCTCTTCATCTTTATTCCACCATCTCCCAGATTTATTGAATGTTATTGATTTAAAATCCCATATCAATTGTCTGCATATATTCTCAAATCCATGCCCAACATATTGATTCATCTCTTTTATTATTTTTGTCAATATATCTTTGGTTTTGTTTATTTCTATCTCTGATTTAAATGGGAATATGAACTTGAACCAGAAATTGAAGAATTCATCTTTCATGAAATATAGACCTTTTTTTGATTTTTGTTGATTCTTCTCTGTCACTGGAAGTTGTTTTTCTATAAATCCAAGTTCTATAAGAACATCAATGTATTTGAAAAGCGTTGTCCTCTCAATCTCTGTATAATTAGATATATCATTTAATTTTGTTTTTCCAAAAGCAATA
>JAUYIO010000086.1 GCA_030688225.1 Nanobdellota archaeon | reverse complement strand
ATTTAATAATTTTCTGTTATTAATGAGGACTATTGGTGTTATCCCTATCTTCTTTAAACATTCATTAATCAAACTTAAAATTTCTGCTTCTTCTTTTATGCTGCTCCCAATTATATCAATATCACATTGGGTGAATTGTCTAAACCTATTTGAAGAAACAGGTTCATCACGAAAAACTTCTCCAATCTGATATCTTTTGTAAGGAAGTTTTTTGTTCTTCGCCAATCTTTTTAACTGAAAAGTAAATTCATATCTCAAGGCCAAATTTCTTTTTCCTTTGTCTTTAAGTTTGAAAATATCTGAAACAGCTTCGTCGTTTTTGTTCTCACCACGAACGAATTCTTCTCTTTCAATCAAAGGAGTTTCTGCTGGTTCAAACCCGTATTTTTCAAAAGTCTCAACTAATATTTTCTTAATCTCTGCTCGTTTTTCAGCTTCTTCTCCTGAAAAATCTCTAAATCCTTTGATTATTTCTTCTGTCATTTTTTATTTAGTTCTTTGTTTAATTTTTCAACTTTTTTCATAATATTCTTTATGATTCGCTCTATGTTTTTAGAATTTCCTTTTTGTTCATCAGGAATTTTCCAAATCTCAAGTTTCTTTTTTAAGTTATATAAACCATTATTAAACATTATTTCGGGAATGTCATAAGCAACAACAATTATCTTCTCTACTTTTCGTAAATCGCTCATCTTTACAGGAACAGCTTTTTGTCTTGATATATCAATTCCTGCAATTTTTTTTGCTCCGGAAATTTGAGTCCTGTCTGGGCCTTCATCCATTATGAATCCTGCGCTAATAGCAGAAATTTTTTTATTCTTGTTTATTTTTTTAAAATAGTTTTCAGCTATTCTGCTACGAAAAGCATTATATTTACAGATAAAAATTATTTGTTTCATTTTTTCACCTCTTTATTTCGCTCAAGGGTGGAACTCGAGTAACCTCTTGTTGCACTCCTCTCGCTTTGTTCAAGGGTGGAAGGAGGGAATCGAACCCTCGTCACACGGAATTCGCGAGCTCTCTCGGAATTGATAGACATTAGCCCATCGCGAACATCACTCACCACAACCATGCGTTCTACCATTAAACTACATCCACCATTCAAAAGACACCTTGCGGTTTCTTTTGTAAGCTTCCCTCTTGACACTGAAAGGCGATTTCTTCCAGCACCTTGACGGAAATCGCAAAAGACCACAAAAGTGCTCTTATTTAATTCAGTTGAAAAGAATTTAAAAGGTTTTACAAAATCAGCCAAGCTAGAAGAATCGTTCTTAATTATGGGGATAACTCCTTGTTTTCATAATATATCTTTGAAAAAAGGATTTTTAAAGTTTATTGCTTGCTCGTGAAATTCGCAAAGTATGATAAAATCGGTTGATGAAAAAACTATTGCAATTTTTATTGAATAAGTAGTAACCTAATAAATCAACTTTTAAAAATACAAAAACCTTTACTTTATTATGTTTAAGAAAAGAGGTTTCCCTGTTTTTACACAAGTGAATAAGATTGCATTAATCGGTTTTATATCTGGTTTGGCTCTCGCATCAGTTGGTGCAATTTGGGCTATATACCTTGAATCAATTCTCAAAAATCCTGCATATGTTGGTTATTTGATTTCCTTTTTTTCCATAATATCTCTTGCTTCTTATTTTTTTATAATCCCTATTGTTGAAAAACAAAGCAAAACAAAATTATATCTTCTTTCTCTCACACTATACTTTTTTTCCTTGATATTATTCACTTTTTTAAAGAACATATATCTAATAATAATTCTTGGAATTCTAATCTCTGTAGTTGTTAGTTTGAGGATAACCAGTTTTGGTTTAATTGTAAGTGATAAGTCAAAAAAAAGAGAGCTTTCAAAAAATGAAGGACTTGTTTATACTTTTTCAAATCTTGCATGGGTTATTGGGCCTTTGATTGCAGGGTTTGTCTCTTCTAAATATGGTTTGAATATGGTTTTTGCAGTAGCAGCTCTTTTTTTCCTTATCTCAATTATTCTCTTCAGAAATTTCAGGGTAATAGATAACAGAGTTGAAAAAAAAGTAGATGGAAATTTATTAAAAGTATTATTTGATTTTTTCAAAAATAAAAATAGAGTTTTTTGTTATATCTTGAGTGGAGGAGTTAATTTTTGGTGGGCTTTGATATATATTTATGTTCCAATCTTAATTGTGGATTCGGGATACTCAAGTAGCGAAGTTGGGTATTTCCTTTTTGCAGCAGTATTTCCTTTGCTTTCTTTTGAATATTTTTTTGGAAAAATTGCTGGAAGAACAGGGTTTAAAAAAATATTTTTTATGGGATATTTGATTATGGGAATTCTGGGGATATTATGTTTTTTTACAGATAGTTTATTCTTTATTCTTGCTTTTCTTGTTCTTGCCAGCGTCGGAGCTTCAATGGTTGAATCAACAACAGAGGCTTATTTCTTTGATATTGTTCCTGCAAAACAGAAAGATAAATACTATGGTCCTTACAACACCACTATAGATGTAAATTACACTATTGCATCATTTTTGGGAGCAGTGATTCTTTCTTTTTTGGCATTTAAATTTGTGTTTTTGTTATTTGGATTTGTCATGATTTTTATATCTTTCATTTCTCTGTCAATAAAAGAAATTGTTGAAGACAAGAAATAGTTTTATATATTGACGGTTTTATTAGGACATATGAAGAATAAATATGAATTATTGGCGCCTGCAGGAGATTTCCCAATGTTGGTTGCAGCTGTAAAAGCTGGAGCAGATGCTGTTTATTTTGGATTAAAAGAATTTTCCATGAGAGTTGGAGCAAGAAATTTTACAATAAAGGATTTAGATGAAATTGAAAAAATTTGTAAAAAAAGAGATGTTAAAAGATATCTAACTCTAAACACAATAATTTATGAGGAAGAAAT
>JAUYIO010000085.1 GCA_030688225.1 Nanobdellota archaeon | reverse complement strand
TTGCTGTGACGAGGTTTCATGCAGGGTTTATGGCTAGATTTTTTGGAAAATCTGCAAATGAAGTAATCCCAAGAAATATGAAAAAAGTAAAAGATTTACTCAGAGGCAACCAAATTGTTTTTGTAGGAGCTCTTAGATATAAAGATAAAAATACGAGTGATGGGACTGCTGCTGATTTGGCTGGATATTTAAAATGTCATTTTATTAATTTGACAAATGTAAATGGGCTTTATACAAAAAACCCTAAAACAAATAAGAATGCTAAATTTATTAGAAAAATTAGTTGGAAAAAATTTAATGAAATGGCTTCTAAATTAAAATTTAAGGCGGGACAGCATTTCGTTTTGGACCAGTCAGCAGCGAAGACAATTTTAAAAAAGAGAGTGCCGACTTATATTGTTGGAAGCTTAAGAGATATTGATAAAATAATTAAGGGTGAGAATGATTTTGGGGGGACTTTTGTTTATGGTTGATTCTTTCTTATTACAATAATCTATATAAATAAAATTGTTCTGTATTTTTGATGGAAATGGCAAGATATCAATCAGAGTCAAATCCTCCTTTTTATATTGAAGTTCCTTTGTATTATGCAAGAGAAGCTGGTGAATTAGTTAAGATTTTGCAAAGCGAGTCAGTGGATAAATATTATAGGGGTTCTAATCCTTTTCTAAGTGACAGATTTATTTCTGAAAGAGCAAGAGATTTGTCATTTATTGGAGTTAAGCATCCTCAATCAAAGAAACTTAGGGATGAAATTTATTTAAGGGCTTGTTTGATTAGAAATAGAAAAGAGAGGGGAAAGATTGATGTTTCAACAAACTTGGGAATTGAAGGAAGAATAAGATTTCTTCTTGGTCAACTTGAGGAGAATGGATAAGCAAACTTAATTAACTCTAAATTCTTATGTTTTTTATGAAAGACATAAATTTATTCAAAACAGAAAGTTCAATTTACTTAAAAGAAGTTTCTTCAAAATCTCAAGTTTCTAAAAGTGATGATTGTGATGGGTATTTGATTAGAGCATCTGAGAAAGAGGCTAGGAGAATTGTTGATTCTTTGAAAGGGAGTAATAAGATTATTGCTGTTTGGGGGGGAGACGATTCATTTAATAGGAGGGTTGTTGAGACGATGAAGATTGATTATCTAGTTTCTCCAGAGAGTGGAGAGAAAAAAGATAATTTGAAACAAAGAGATAGTGGACTGAATCATGTTGTTGCTAAAGAGGCTTCAAAGAAGAAAATAGCAATTGTTGTTTCGATGAGTGGAGTTTCTTCGCTTGAGGGAAAGGGTTTGGCAGTTAGGTTAAGTAGGATTATTCAAAATATTAAAATTTGTAGAAGAGCAAAGTGTGAGATTAAAATTGCGAGTTTTGGAAAGAATAAGAATGAAGTTTTTGATGTTTTGGGAAGGTCTTCTTTTGGGACAAGTCTTGGAATGAGTAGTCAACAGGTTAAAGGGGCTGTTGGGTTTTTCCAACCCAAAACCATTAAAAAGCTAGAATAATTCTTGTTTAAATGGAAGAAAGAGTATTAATTGAGTCTTTGTCGCCTATTGAGAGGGACTTGTTTGTGCACATAAAAAGAGAATATTTGGATATTGAAAAGATTGCAAAAGAGGCAGGACAGGACAGGACAACTGCTATTCGTGCGGTTAATTTTTTGAAGAATAAGGGTCTGCTAGAAGAAAAAACTTCAAATAAAAAATCAGTTATTCTTGGAATTTTGGGACTTAATTATTCTAAAAAAGAACTTCCAGAGAGAGTTCTCTTAAATAAGCTTGAACAAAAAAAGACTATTCCTATTGGGGAGATAAAAAATGTTTGTGGATTAAATGATAATGAATCAAAAATTGCTCTTGGGATTTTGAGAAAGAAGAATTTGATTAAAATTGATGGGGGAAGAATTCATTTGGATGCAAGACCAGAAGAAATAACAAATAAAATGATTGAAGAACTTTTTTTGGAAAAGCTCCCTCTTCCCTTAGAAGAAAT
>JAUYIO010000018.1 GCA_030688225.1 Nanobdellota archaeon | reverse complement strand
TGCAAGAAGAAAAGAAAATGATGGAAAAACATATTATCAATCAAGAATCACAATTGGAAAATGCGGAATTTCTTTCAAAAGCTCCTGAAAAAATTGTGGAGGAGAGAAAGAAATCCATTGAAGAAAAGAAATTACGTATACAACAACTTTCAACCATTATTGATCAAATCTAAATATATGCAAGTTAACATTCCCACAAAAGAAGAATTAAATGATTTTTTAGATCGAGCCATTAATGATATTTTGCCTTCAAAGGAAGATTTCGCAAAAGCTCTCACTTCCGGAAAACGTCTCAAAATATATGCGGGGATTGATCCTACAGCTCCAACCTTACATATTGGACATATGATCGGCCTATTAAAATTGTGTACCTTGCAAAAATGGGGGCATGAAATTATTCTTCTTGTGGGAGATTTTACCGGAATGATTGGGGATCCGACGGGAAAAGAGACTGTCAGAAAAAAATTAACGAAAGAAGAAGTGTTGGAAAATGCCAAATTGTATAAAAAACAAGCAAGTACATTTTTAAATTTTGATGATAAAAAAAATCCCGCTCAATTAAAATACAATAGCCAATGGCTAAGTGGTTTAACTTTTTCCGATGTGATTGAATTAGCCAGTGAATTTACGGTTTCACAAATGTTGGAACGTGACATGTTTCAAGATCGCATAAAGGAAAACAAACCGATTTTCTTACATGAGTTTTTATACCCTTTAATGCAGGGATATGATTCCGTCGTCATGGATGTGGATGTGGAAATTGGTGGAAATGATCAATTATTCAATATGTTGGCCGGAAGAGATATGTTAAAACGTCGTGGAAAAGAAAAATTTGTTTTAACATTGCAATTACTTGTGGATCAATCGGGTAAAAAAATGGGGAAAACGGAGGGAAATATGATCAGTTTACTTGATTCTGAAAATGAAATGTTTGGTAAAGTGATGTCTTGGACGGATGACATGATTTTCAAAGGATTTCGTTTATGCACGAAAATTGAAAGTGCAAAAATAGATGAGATGGAAAGAGAGTTTTTATCAAAAAAATCTCATCCCATGGATTTGAAAAAGTATTTGGCGAAATCCATCGTTGCTTTGTATCATGGAAAGGAAGCTGGAAATATGGCCCAACAAGAATTTGAAAAAATATTTCAGAAAAAAGAACGGCCTACGGAAATTCAGGAATTTATAATTGATGAATCTCCTAAAAACATTATTGATTTGTTGATATTGACCAAATTGGCAAAGAATAAAAGTGAGGCCAAACGTTTTATTGATCAAAAAGGCGTGAAAGTGAATGATATGGTGATAGAGGATGCAAAAATTGACATTGCCGTTGATAAAGATCCTGTTCTTATTCAAAGAGGAAAACGATTTTTTGTAAAAGTGAAAATGAAATAAAAAACGCCCCTCGTATTGAGGGGTGTTTTTATGATTTTTCAGTTTCTTCCTTCTTCAAGCGAATGGGACGTACTTTAACCTTTTTGGGTTTATCTTTGATAATGTTTTGTTTTATCAAAAGATTGTGGACCGTGTCAGAAGGTTGAGCTCCTAAGGAGATCCAGTGATTGATACGATCCGCTTTAAAATCAGATTGTTTTGTTATTGGATGATAGTATCCAAGCAATTCAATATAATTTCCAAATGGGTCTCGTTTTTTATCAACCACGATAAGGCGAAACTGAGGTTGGTTCTTTTTTCCAACGCGGGATAATCGAATACTTAACATAATAAAGTTTTGAGAAAATTCATCTAATATTTGGATGCTATCAATATTGCTTAAAAAAGTCAATAAAAATAGTCCCGCAAAGAGAGGTGTCTTTGCAGGACTATGGGCTGGTAATGTCTTGTGGACATCAGCCAAAAGAAGGTGGGCGGAGCAATGAAGGGCTGGGTTGACTCACCGGACATGAGGTTAGGTCCGGAGAGCTTAGGTGAGTTGTGAGGTGGGATCCTTCATCGCCCCGCTTGTTAGAGAGCATAATATATAAAAAAAGAAATTGCAAGAAATTATGCCCTATTTGCAATAATACTCTTTTTCGCATCTTCAAAAGATAAAGAAACAAGTCGAGAAATACCATCATCTCCCATGGTAACTCCATATAGTACATTGGCTTTTTCCATCGAGGATCGATTATGAGTAATGACGATAAATTGTGTTTTGGAAGAAAGTTCATTTACAATATGAGCAAATTTTGTGGAATTGGATTCATCCAAAGCGGCATCCACCTCATCCAATACGACAAAAGGAGAGGGATTGGATGAAACAATGGCGCAGATCAAAGCGATGGAAGTAAGAGCGCGCTCTCCTCCCGATAACATTTGAATATTTGTAATATTTTTTCCTGCCGGACGCGCTTCAATTTCAACTCCTTCTATTTCATGTTCTTTAATGGAGCTTTGTAATCGTTTTAATAAAGGGAGTTCTTCCTGTTCTTCAGAATCATCACTTTCTTCCGAAGTAATATCTGAAGGATATAGTATTTTTAAAGAGGCTTTTCCTCCTGAAAATAAAATTTTGAAGTATCTATCAAATTCTTTATTAATCATTTCAAAGGAAGAAGAAAATAGTTCTTTAATTTGTTGATCCAATTCTTTAATCACTTGTTCTAAAGAAGTAATAGTATTTTGTAAATCAATAATTTGTTCTTGTAAAAAATCATGACGTTCTTTCGTTTCTTTGTACTCTTTAATGACTTCCGGATCAATACCGCCAATAATGTCTAATTGGCGTTTAATTTTTTGCATCTGATCATATAATTCTAAAGAGGAAGTAATAAAATTTATTTTTTGTTTTTCAAAAACAGGAATCTCTTTCATTTCTTGCTCAATATTGCGTTTCAAATCCTCCATCTTTGTTTCAATGCGAGCTTTTTGAATTTGAATGGAATTGAGTTGTTGCGCATGTTGATTTACTATTGCTTGCGCAGATTGAAAATGGTGTTGTAAATCGATTAAATCTTTTCTTTGTTGATTCGTTTTTTCATGTTCATCATGCATGAGTTGTTGAGTTTGTTGTATTTCTTGAGAAATACTTTCAATATCTTCTTTTGTTTGTTTTTCTTGATCTAATAATTCTTGAGGTACTTTAGGGGTTGCGATCGGTTCTTGCGCAGGAAGGATAAGGGATTTCAATTGAGTAATTCGTTGTAAAAGAGATAGACAAAAATTTTTAATCACAGAAGGGTCTTGTTCCTTTGTGATTTGTTCTTGAATATTTTCAGATGTTTTTACCAATATTGTTACTTCTTGAAGTAATTGAGTATAACTTGGGCCTTGTATTTTTAAAGGGAGAGGCGTCTGTTTTGCCACTTGAATTTTATGAGAAATAGTCATTAAATTTTGTTGTTTTTTCATTTTTTGACTGTGCAATGTCTCATATTGTGATTGCAAATGAGTGATCATTTCAGAAGTGTTTTCTTGTGTTTCAATACTTTGCAATTTTTTTGTTATTTCTTGAACTTGCTGTTGAGAAATGAAAAGTC
>JAUYIO010000073.1 GCA_030688225.1 Nanobdellota archaeon | reverse complement strand
CATTGTTGAATGCGTAAAAGAATTTAAGTATTCTTCTAAAGATGTAAGAGATTTTTCAATTCAATTAAAAAAATATGAAAATGAATTTTTGTTTTCTCAAAAAGCAGGTTTGATATTATCTGCATTAATTAATAATAGCACTGAAGAGAGTTTTGAAGTAGTTACTGAACACTTAACAAAACTGCCTCACTTTTTAGGACGTGTAAACACTAAAAATATGGTTGTTTTCGGTAATGGTGGATTCACTTTTGGATATCATATGGAAAACGGAAACGTAACTGTGAAAGGGAATACTGATGGTTCTTTAGGATCTGAGATGCGCAACGGGGAGATATTAGTTGAAGGAAATTCAGATGATGTGGGATTTGAAATGAAAGGAGGAAAGATTGAAGTTAAAGGTAGTATTTGCTCTGATTTGCCTGCTTTTTTGTGTGCTGCAGGATTTTTTATGGAAGATGGATTGATAATTATATCAAACGCAAAAGATATTGATGTCGGAAGCGGAATGAAGGGCGGAAAAATAATTGTAGAGAATTCAGATAGATGTATCTTGGGAGAGGAAATGCTTGAAGGTTTGATTAAAATTAACAGTGGTGTTGTAAACGCAGTTGGTGAAAATGCTAAAGGAGGAAGAATAGATATTAATGGAGAGATACAGAAGTTGTTCAAAGATTGTAACACAGAAATTTATCATAATGGAAAAAAATTAAACACAAGTTTTTGGAATGTATTATATTATAATAAATTAAGAAAAAATGAAAGAATTAGAAAATTATTTGGATAATTTAGGAGAACAGAAATTTCAAGAAGAGAATAAGATTGTTGTAGTTCATAATCCTGTTGTTAATAAAATTATTGAGCAATATGAAATCTGGCTTGCAAAAGAAAGGGTTCGTTTTGGTTTGTGCATCGATTGTTATAATCACGCTAAAGACTTAATTAAAGAAATTCCTTTCTCTGCTAAAGATGTTAAAGATTTTTCTTTTGCTATGAAAAATTATGAGAAGGAATATTCATTCGGTAAATCTGCGTATTTTTTATCTGCTTCAGTGAATAGTTCTAAAGAAACTGATTTTGAGATTGTTACTTATCATTTGAACAAAAAACTTGACCAGTTAGGTTTTGTGAATAAAAAAAATATAAAAATTTCAGGAGATACAGGTAATTACGCTGGGGCGCACATGCTTGGAGGATCATTAATTGTAGAAGGAAACGCAAGCCACATGCTGGGCGGGGACCTGCATGGCGGTTTATTAATTGTTAAAGGAAATGCAGAGGGTTTATTTGGTTTATACACTGTTGATTGTTTGGATAATAAAGATCAAAAAAAGATGAAGTGTTGTTTTGGAGAAAACGGAGGAGAAATTCGTGTTGAAGGAGACTTGGGTGCAAGGTATCTGGATGATTTGTTCAAAGCAAAAGTTTATGTTAAAAATGAATTAGTATGGCCGGAATAACAGATTACTTGCAAGATTTAGGAGAACAGAATGTTCAAGAAGAAAAAGAGCTTGTT
>JAUYIO010000003.1 GCA_030688225.1 Nanobdellota archaeon | reverse complement strand
TCTTTTTTAGTAGTTTTTAACCCTCATTTTTTTATTATTTCTTGCCAATTCTTATTTAATTTTCCAAATATGTTCATTTTTCATTTTTACCTAAAAAGCCTTAATTAACCGAAATTTTCAAGTTTCCTACTATTCTCAGACGCGTCACAGACATGTCATAGACGTCATAGACAATTCACAGACTAGTCTCAGACGCGTCACAGAACAATTATCTTGCATCGAAAGGTTTTTATATAATTTAAAACTAGATAATAGATATGTTGTGGAGGTGGTTTAAAAGGAAATCAGAGAGTAGCAGCCAAAATCTCTCTAACGATCCTCGATGGGCTTCGCTTGCAGCCAGCCTCAAATATTCCTTCTCCCATGTGAAGGAAGATATAAACCACCTTACCACACATAATTCCGAACAAGATAAAAAAATAGAGCAAATTTCTTTACACCTACAAAAATTAGAGTCAAGATTAGATAACTTATTCATAGGATTAACTTTGACCAATAACCACAAGATAAAAGAAGAAATTCCTGTCCCAGAACCAATAAGAGAGTCTCAAGAAGAATCACAAGAAGTTTCAAAAAAAACAATCTTAAATGTATTAGAAAACTTGACAGATGTTCAAAGATCTATTTTAATGACGTTAGCCCAAGTAACAAAGGAAATTCCCTCTGGGTGGATTTCATTAAAAGATCTTGCAGCAGAAATATACCCTAACAAAAAATATAATGATGTAAGAACAATGATGTCCGAATATACAGATAAGTTACTGGATTTTGGATTAATTAACAAGAAAAGAAGAGGAAGAGAAGTAGTATTATCACTAACAAATAAAACAAAACAAATAAGTATGAGTAAAGAAGTAGAAACAAAAAATAAAGATAAAAGGAAGTGATATTATGAAAAAATTATTCGTAATCTTGGTCTTGTTATTAGCAATCCCTTTTGCATTTGCAGAAATAACAGAGGAACAATTACAGATGGCCAAATCTTTAGAGGGACAACAGCTTCCAGAGATAGCACAAAAACTATTTGCAAAAAATGAAGTCATAAATGTATACATGGGAGAAAACCAAAAATTCCAAGTCAACATACAAAGTTATATCATCATGGCTGTTGAAGAAGGTTTAAATCCAAAACCAACCATTGATTTGAAGATTACAGAGTCAGGCTTTGAAAAATTGACAACAACTCAAGATTTAAAGACAACATTGACAGAACTACTTGATTCAAAAGACTTAAAACTAGAACCACATGGATTTTTCAAGTCAATTAAATTTGGCCTTGCAAAATGGGTTGCAACAACTTTTCTTTAATTTTTTATATGTTTAAAAACTACTTCTGAAATCTTAGTCTGCATATATTTTTCAGTTTGAATTATTAAAA
>JAUYIO010000069.1 GCA_030688225.1 Nanobdellota archaeon | reverse complement strand
TAATGATTCATTGCTTGGACCATAACAAACTGTCATGTATACGTATAAGAAAGAGATTATATAAATTTTATCTTAGATTTTTAGTATTAACAACTTCTTACACTATCTGCGAACTTTGTGAGCAGTATTTAGCGAGCCATAAGGCGAGCGGTTTAATTTATTTCTCAATTTTTCTCCCCTACAAAAACAATGTTTCTTTCAGGAGGAATTTTTTCAATTATTCTGAAACCTGCTTTTTTGAATAAATCGTGAATTTCTTTTTCGTCAAACAAGTAATAATATCTTTTTCCCTTGTCTCTCCATGCGATGTATTTTTCTTTTTTCGCATTTCTGAATCTTTTTGCATTTTTATTCCAAACAGAAATTTTCACCTTGGATTTTGGCTTTAAAACTCTATAAAGTTCTTTCACAGCTTTTTCACTTTGTTTTTTATTAAGGCAATGTAAGGAAGACATTGAAATTGCAAAATCAAAAAAATTATCTTCAAAAGGAAGTTTTGTTAAATCAGCGACGAAGAATTCTGCAGGAATTTTTTCTTTTTTTGCTTTCTTCTTTGCAAGATTAATCATTTCTTCTGAAAAATCCACAAGCCACATTTTCCCATTTTTTATTTTCGCAAGATATCTTCCAGAGCCAGAACCTAAATCAAGAACATTTCCTGTTGCATTTTTTAAGAATTCTATTTTGTCTGTATTTTTTTCTGTTTTGAATTTGTGCCATTCTTTTGCTATGTTATTCCAGATGGATTTTTGAGATTCCATTAACTTTTGAAAACAAAATAATTTAAAAGAGTTTGTTTACTTGAATTTTCATGCATTCAACTAAAACCTATCCTAGAGAAAAACCGAGAAAACCTGTGAGGAGTGTTTCAGGAGTTACGCCTTTGACTGTTGTTCTGAAGCCGAGAAAGTGCAATCATGGAATGTGCATTTATTGTCCTGGAGGAGATTTTGTGCCCCAGAGTTATACAGACAAGAGTCCTGCGATAATGAGGGCTTTGGCTTTGAATTTTGATCCTTATGTTCAAGTCAGGAAAAGATTGGAAGCTTTGGAAAAAATGGGGCATCCGACAGACAAGATTGAAATTATTGTTTTGGGAGGGACTTTTTTGCAGTATGATTTGGATTATCAATATGATTTCATAAAAAAATGTTTTGATGCGTTGAATGGAAGAGATTCTGAAAATCTTGGAGAAGCGAAAAAAATAAATGAAACTGCAAAACATCGTTGTGTTGCACTTTGTATTGAAAATCGTCCTGATAATTGTTCTGATGAAGAGATTAAAAGAATGTTGGAATTTGGATGCACGAGAGTTGAGATTGGGGTTCAGATTCCTGACGATGAAATTTACAGAAAAATAAACAGGGGGCATTCTGTGAGGGATGTTATTGACGCAACTAAAAATTTAAAGAATGCTGGTTTTAAATTAGGATATCACTTCATGCCTGGACTTCCATATAGTAATCCTAAAAAAGATTTGGAAAAATTTAAGATACTTTTTACTGACGAGAAATTTAGGCCAGACCAGTTGAAAATTTATCCTTGCCAGATTGTTGATGATTCTCCTCTTGCAAAAATTTACAAAAGAATTAATTACAAACCATACACGACAGAACAAACAAAAAAACTTTTGCAGAAAATGTTTCCTTTGATTCCAGAGTATTGCAGGATTATGAGAGTTATGAGAGAGATTCCTAAAGAGAAAATGGTTGCAGAGCCGATTAAACTTGATTTAAGGAAGGATATTGAGGAGAATTTCAAGAAACAAGGAATTAAGATTAAAGAGATAAGAATGAGAGAAATTGGTTTTAACAAGTCTGAAAATTCTGATTTAAAATTAAAAATTTTGAAATATACGGCAAGTGAGGGAGATGAATATTTTTTGGAAATTGTTAATGAGAATGATGTTTTGTTTGGGTTGTTGAGATTGAGGATAATGCACTCGCCTTCGGCTCGTGAGATTGATGGCTCAGAACTGGCTTTGCCAAGTTCTTCGCTGAAAAAATCTGTTAAGGTGATAAAAAATTCTTTGACAGAAAATTCTGATATCATTGAATTTAAAACAAACAATCGTGAGCAAAGCGAACCAATTCTAAAGAAAAAAGCAATCATCCGTGAATTGCATGTTTATGGGCAGACTTTGAATCTTGGAGAAAAAGGAGAAATATCTCAGCATAGAGGAATTGGAAAATGGTTGATGAATGAATCTGAAAAAATTGTAAAAGAAAATAAGATAAAAAAAGTTGCTGTTATCTCTGGAATAGGGGTTAGAGAATATTACAAAAAACTTGGCTATGAAATTGATGATAATGGGATTTATATGGTAAAGAGAGTTTAAACGCCACCGCCGAGATTCTCTTTGCTCGTTTGAATCTCTAATTTATTTCTTAAATGAGTTAAATTGTTTGAATACGCCCCGGCCGAGATTCGAACTCGGGTCACCGCCGTGAAAGGGCGGCATACTTGGCCTCTGTACTACCGGGGCACATCTATCAAAGATAAATTTGATTTTTAAAACTAACTAAAAATAAATTTATGAGCCTGCTAACTCGCAATCCCGCACGTAGTTATTTTTAGATTATCTTTGTCTACTACCACGAAATTACTCTGGATTTGAAATTAAATAACTTTGAATTTATCAAACCAATAATATTTCAATTTGTTCAATATTAAATGAGCCTGCTCGGATTTGAACCGAGGACCCCTGCCTCTCTTAGAACTTTCCAGAGAGAAATAATCCTTCAGGATTATGCTCATATAAGAGCAGTGCTCTGACCAGGCTGAGCTACAGGCTCATTTTATAATCAAAAAAAGTAGAATTATAAATTTATTCATTTAGTCTGTAGCGAACCATAGCGTTAAACAAGGGGTTATCGTAAGGGGATATGCCCCTCGTGAGCTACAGGCTCATTATAAAAATCAAATATAGAAGATATTTAAATTTGTTGATTTAAAATTACACACTTAATTTAAAAGAAGTTATTTCTCCATTTTTCATAATATAACATTTATCAACTTGTGTGCATCCATAACACAAAGAGTCAATTTTTTTACTTTCTGATACTTTTATGTTTATATTCTCAAGGTATTTGGGAATTTCATCTAAATTTATTTCTGAGAGATTTTTTCTTACGTGACAATTTTGTCTTGCTAATTGATACCTCTCATTCTGAAACCTTTCAATATCTGTAGATTGTTGGATTCTTGAAATTTCTTGTATTCGTTGATGTGTTTCTAGGATGTCCATTACTTTTTCCATAATATTAAACCTTTTAAAGATTTATTTATTCGGTTAGATATGTTAATCGGACTTGTTGGAAAACCGTCGTGTGGGAAATCAACTTTTTTCAAGGCAGCGACTTTGGCAGAAGTTGAAATTGCTTCATATCCCTTTACGACGATAAAAGCGAATCACGGAGTTGGGTATGTGAAGATTGATTGTATTGACAAAGAATTCAAAGTTCAGTGTAATCCTACTCACGGGTTTTGCATAAATCATAAAAGATTTGTTCCTGTTGATTTGATGGATGTTGCAGGTTTAGTTCCTGGGGCGAGCGAGGGAAAAGGTTTGGGAAATCAGTTCCTGGATGATTTGAGACAAGCAGATGTTTTTATCCATATTGTTGATGCTTCTGGAAAAACAGATGCTGAAGGAAAACCTGTTGAAAATCATAATCCTGCAGAAGACATTAAATTTTTGGAAGAAGAACTGAATAACTGGTATTATAACATTTTGAAAAAAGTATGGAAAACTTTTGCAAGGACAGCTGAAATGGAAAAACAGGATTTTGCCAAGGCTGTTGCAAAGCAGTTTTCAGGATTGAAAGTTACTGAAGAAGATGTGAAAGATATTTTGAGGAAAGTTGATTTTAAGAATAAACCTTCTCAATGGGAGAACAAAGAAATAATGGAGTTTGCATCTGAGTTAAGAAAACTGAGCAAGCCGATGATTATTGCAGCGAATAAAGTTGATACTGAAGAAGGGAGGAAAAATTATCATAAGTTGAGAGATGAGTTTCCAAATTTGATAATTATTCCTTGCTCTGCAGATTCAGAACTTGCTTTGAGAGAGGCTGCAAAAGCAGGTTTGATTGAATATGTTCCTGGAGAAAAACATTTCAAAATTATTGACGAGAAAAAAATAAATGATAAACAGAAAAATGCTCTTGAAAAAATTAAGAAAAATGTTTTAGATTTTTTTGTTGAAGGAACAGGTGTTCAGGCTATTTTGAATGCAGCTGTTTTTGGTTTGTTGAAATATATTGCAATTTTTCCTGCAGGTGCTACAAAATTAGGAGATAGCAAAGGGAATATTCTTCCTGATTGTTTTTTACTTCCACCTCATTCAACTGCTTTAGATTTTGCTTATTTTCTTCATACTGATTTTGGAAAAAATTTTATCAAAGCAATTGATGCGAGAACAAAAAGAGCTTTGGGTAAAGACTATAAATTAAATCATCGTGATGCTTTGGAGATTGTTACTCGGTAGAATGTTTTTTGTTGTGCATAACTAAATCTGCGATTGTTTTTAATATTAAGAATAAAACCAAAATTAATCTTGAATAAATTCCTGCTTGAGACAAAAATGCTCCAATAATTATTATTAAATGCATAGGAATTATTCTTGCATATGGGGAAAACATTAATTTCCCTATGTTTGGTTTTTTGTTGTCTTTGTTTTTATTGTAGTAAAAAGAAAATAAATGATTAACAAAAAATACTCCTAATGCATAGAATATATATCTTGTTTCAATATTTGAAATATTTTGGGAGAAATTTAATATTAACAAAAATATAAAATAGACCACATGAAATAAACCGTAATGGAATGCAAAGAAGAGAGCGACGAATATTTTTGTTGATTTTGTCGGTTCTACTTTTTGATTATTTATTCTGAATCTCTCGGTTGAGAAATTTTTAAGAGAGATTATTTTTATGAAATTGAACAGACCAATAATCATGCTTTGCCCAAGATAAATAAATAGAACTGTTTTTAGATTCCAGTTTTGTGTAACTGCCAAAATTATGACTATTATATTTGAAATTAATAATAGTGTAACAGAGTAATCAAATGTAAATATTTTTGAATTTATCTTTGAATCCATATAAAAATATTAAGAATAATCTTTAAATATTTAATCTTTAAAACAAGATAAATATATAAATTTATTCTGCTTTAATTCTTTATGAAAACTAAAAATCATGTCTTTTTATTAGCAAATAAACTTGTTCGCACGATAAAGTCTTATTGTAGAAGAATTGAAATTGTTGGAAGCATAAGAAGAAATGAAAAAAATCCACGAGATATTGATATTGTTCTAATTCCAAAAAATAGAAAAAAACTTGAGGACTTTTTGAAGAAAAAGAATTATAAATTTTTGCAGGGAGGAGAGAAGAAATCCCGTTGGAAAATTGAAGGTGTGCAGGTTGATTTGTATTACACAAATTCAGAAGAATGGGGAGCTGCATTGCTTGCATATTCCAGCAGGAAAGGTTCTGGAATTGGATTGAGAATTGTTGCAATGTTGAAAGGGTTTAAATTGAGTCAGCATGGGTTGTTTAATAGAAAAACTGGAAAGAGAATTGCCGGAAAAACAGAGCAGGAAATTTATCATGCTCTTGGAAGACAATGGAAAAAACCGGGGGAGAGGTAAAATTTAAATACTGAGGTATACTTGAGTAAACATGGAAACCACAATAAAAATATCTGACGAAGTCAAGAAACATTTAGATAAAATGAAGTTGTTTGATAAAGCAAGTTATAATGATGTTATCTGGCTTCTTCTAGAAGATTCTATGGAACTTAACACTAAAACTAAAAAAGAAATTGAAGAGGCCAAAAAGAGAATAAAGAAAGGAATTTTCTCTACCAATGAAGAAGTTGGGAAAATATTGGGATTATAATGTCTTATAAAATTGTTTGGGATAAAAAAACAAAAGAGGCGATACAGAAATTTCCTTTTGTTATCTCTTCAAGAATCTATAAGAAAATTAATGAACTTGTTGAAGAACCTTTTTCTAAAATCAGAAGATTGAAGGGAATTAATGCCTTTAAATTAAGGGTAGGGGATTATAGAGTTATTTTATCAATTGATGTTCAGAATAAAATAATTTGTGTATTGAAAATTGGGCACAGAAAGAATATCTATGATAATTTAAAATGAAAATTTATGTTAAAGTAAAAACAAATTCCTCAAAACAAGAAATCTTTGAATTTGGGGATTTTAGATATCTTATTTATTTAAAATCTCGTCCTGAAAATAATGAAGCAAATATGGAGCTGTTAAAAATTATTTCAAAACATCTTGGAATTCCCTCCACAAGAATTAAAATAAAATCAGGAATAACTAATAATGAGAAAATTTTAGAAACTTGGTGATTATTTTTTCTTGATATCTTTTTTTAATTTTCTTAATCTTTTCCATTGTTCTCGTGCAAGGATGTATCCCACACAATTCTCAGAACCGCATTTGCAGGGGTGTTCTTTGTAACTGTCAAAATCATAGCCATAATTATAACTTATTTCTTCACCTTTTTTTATTTTTCTTAAAGAGATTATCCATATGTGATTTTTTTTAATTTCAATGTCGCAATTTGGATTACATGAGTGGTTTATTAATCGTGCAGGATTCCAAGGGAAATTTCCATCTATATCCCATTTGTTATTTAATTCAAAAATATAAACACTTCCTGTTTCTTTGTTTTTTTTATTTTTTTCTAGCTGTTCTTCTGCTCTTTTTTCAGCTTCTTCTTTTGTTATTTTTTCACCGACATATTCAATAATCCTTTTTCCTCTTGGAATGTTCCTTTTTGCAAATATGCCTTTGTTGTGAATTTCTGAGTTTCTGATTTCAAGGAATTTATTTTTCATTTATTCTGGAATCAAAAATCATTTAAAAACGTTATTCTTGTGTTTATGATGAAATACGAATCTGCTCCAGATATTCAGAAAATTGCCGATGAGATTTCAATTCTTTTGTTTCCCCACATAAAAATTGAAAGAGTAAAATGTTTCAGAAGTTTTGGAACTTCTTCTAGAGGGACCATTGCAAGATGTCATACAATTGGAAAATTAATGCAGAAAGCTATTGGTGTTCAAGCTTATTATGCTCTTGAATTTATTTCTGAGAGATTTGAAAAATTAAAAGAAGAAGACAAGATTAAAGTTATAATTCATGAACTAATGCACATTCCTGCGAGTTTTGGTGGAGGTTTCAGGCATCATGATCATGTTTGCGATAAAAATATAGAGAAGAATTATCGTGCTTACAAATTAAAAAGAGAAGAAAAAGTTAAATGGTTCGGATAAAGATTAAAAATAAAATTATTGATGCTGAAGAAATGAAAGGCTTTGGAAAATTTAGAGGTTTGATGTTCAGAAAAAAGAGCAAGCCACTTCTATTTAGATTTGAAAAACCTGTTAGTGAAGGAATTCATTCTTTTTTTTGTGTTCCTTTTAAGGCTGTTTGGATGAAGAATGGAAAAATTGTCGACGAGAGAATTGTAAAACCTTTTGAATTTTTTGTTAGGCCGAAAGAATTTTTTACAGAATTAGTGGAAATTCCTTTAATTATTTCTTCAAGAGCCGTCGGTAAGAAAGATTTAAAAAGAATGTGAGTTTAAATTTACCATATAATATTAAAAAGGAGGTGAAAAATGGGAACAGTTGTTGTCAAAAAGGTTATCAAAAGAAAGCCAGGACACCTTTACTATGTCGATGGACAGGGAAATGTGTGTGAGGCTAAAATGGCTAGAGGCGGAAAAAAGAAAAAAGGTAAGAAGAAAGCCAAAAAGAAAAAAAGAAGGTAATTCTAATTTTTTATTTTATTTTTTATTTATTAATTTTTTATTTTCAAAAACTATTTATAATAAATATCCCATTCTACTGTATGCCAACAATTTTGGGAATAGAATCAACAGCACATACTTTTGGAGTTGGAATTGTGAAGAATGGAAAAGTTTTGGCGAATGTGAAGAAAACCTATACGACGGAAAAAGGAGGGATAATCCCTATGGAAGCAGCAAAGCATCATTTCAATAATAAAAATGAAATTTATTTTGAAACTTTAAATAATTCTGGAATTGAGGAAAAAGAAATTGATGCGATTGCATTTTCTCAAGGGCCTGGGCTTGCTCCCTGTTTATTGGAGGGAATGAAATTTGCAAAAGAACTTGCAAAGAAATTGAAAAAACCATTAGTTCCTGCTAATCATTGTGTTGCACATTTAGAAATTACAAAAATTACAAAATCAAAAGATCCTGTTCTTCTTTATACTTCTGGAGCGAATACGCAAATAATTGCTTATGCGTCGGGAAAATACAGAATTTTTGGGGAGACTCTTGATGTTGGTGTTGGGAATTTTATTGATACTTTTGCGCGTTATGCAGGGATTGGTTTTCCAGGAGGGCCGAAGATAGAAAAACTTGCTTTAGAATCTGGAGAGAAAAATTATATTGAACTTCCTTACAAAGTTAAAGGAATGGATATTGCACTTTCTGGGATTTTGACAAATTTAAAACAGAAATTGGAATCTAAAAAATATAATCTTTCTGATTTATGCTATTCTATGCAAGAAACTGTTTTTGCAATGCTTGTTGAAACTGCTGAAAGAGCTTTGGCTCACACAGGGAAAAAAGAATTAGCTTTAGGAGGGGGGGTTGCATGTAATTCTCGTTTGCAAGAAATGTGCAAGATTATGTGTAACGAGAGGTCACAAGTTCGCTCTGGTTCGTCTAAAAGCCAAACCAAAGAAAAGACAAAATTTTTTTGCCCTGAGAGAAGTTTGTTAGTTGATAATGGGGCAATGATTGCTTTTCTTGGAGAAATTATGTTTAAATCAGGAATTAAAGAAAAGAATCTGGAAAAAATTGACATAAAACCCCGTCAACGAACTGACGAAGTTGAGGTTAAGTGGAGATAAATCACACAAATTTTTTTAAATGGTTTTTTCTTGAGACGCTAATGGAAAATGTTGATAAAGCTGTTCTTGACTGCACGGCTGCTATAGCATCTTTGAGGCAAATTACTTATGATGCATACATTATGGGTTTTTTAGATAATACTAGATTGGAGCATGTTAAAAAGAGTATGGATTCTATTTTAAGGAATTCTCAAGATGGTTTAAAAAGTTCTTTTGGGGATGTTTCTAATGAAATGGCCCCCATTTTTGAGATGATTGAAAAAAAGAATTATCATGTTGCTTATGAATTTTCTTTGAGGCTGAGTGAAAGAGATTATTTTCCCAATTCCAGACAACAAAAAGTTTTATAAATCTACTTTTCAACTTAAACTTATCCAATGAGCGAGTCTTCGTGAGGAGTTACTCTTCTTGGAATTTTAAGATGACAGACATATATACTTTGATTGAGAAAGCGAGAAAGACAGGGAAAATAGAAAAAGGAACTAACGAGGTTACCAAGGCTATTGAGCGAGGAACTGCAAAGTTAGTTGTTTATGCTTCTGATGTTGAGCCGAAAGAGATTGTTCAGCATATTCCTGTTTTATGCAAGGAGAAAAAAATTCCTTGTCAGGTTGTTGATAGCAAACAAAAATTAGGGATGGCTGTTGGGATTCATGTTTCTACATCTTCTGTTGCAGTAATAAATGGTGGCGACGCTGAAAAAGAAATTGCCGGGATGAAATAATGGGAGGCGATAAAAAACCAAAACCACAGGAAAAAAAGCAAGCTGGTTCTAAAGGAAGTGAAAAAATTTTAGGAATTGCTGTGCCTGCTGTTGTTGAAGAAATTATCGGGAGAACAGGATTCAGAGGAGAAATCACTCAGGTTAAATGTCTTGTTCAGGAAGGAAGAGACAAAGGAAGAAGTATGAGAAGAAATGTTAAAGGACCTGTAAGACCTGGAGATATCTTGATTTTGAGAGAAACAGAAATTGAGGCGAGAAGAATTAAGAGCAAAGTGACTAAGGGAGCGTATACATAAAATGGGAATTGGCAAACATGGAGGGGCTGGTCCAGTAACGCCCTTTTTTAGAACAACAGGAAGAGAGGATGTTCTTGGTGAAGTTGAAAGAGGTTTAGAAATAATCCCTTTAAATGGAGTTGTAGAGTTAATTAATGATGGAAAATCAATGGAAAATCTTGAAAAAATAAAAAATTATTTGGTTAGAAAAGGTTACGAAATTGATGTTAAATCTACTGAAGATTACTATTATATTCAATATATTAAATTTAATAAAAACGAAAATGCCTAAATGTGTTTATTGTGGGAAAGATTATGACTTGCATAGAGGACTAACTCTTGTTGCAAATGACGGAACAATCAAACATTTGTGTTCTTCAAAGTGCAGGAAAAATATGAAGATGCAGCGTAGAAAAGTTCGTTGGATTTCTAAAAAGAAAGAAGAAAAATAAAAGTAAATTTATAAATCTCTTTGTATTAATTTTATTATGGATAGAATTGGGGTGAGAAATAAAAAGAGCTTGTCAACTATTACAAGTGCTGTAATTATTGGGGCAATGACTATTGCAGTTGCTGTTATCGTGATAATCATTTACAATGTGGTTAGTTCTGAGATTGAGTATGAATCTGAATCAAATTTGACTTTGCAAATTCAAAAAAATTCTGTTGTTATCGGAGAGGATAACCAAGTTTCATTAAAGGTTTTTAGAGGGGAAGGAAATTCTGAATTGGAAAAAATAAGATTTATTTTCTCTGACGGAACAAATATAGAGGAGATAGAGAGGAGTGCAAAAGATTTTCAAGAGAAAAGCGAGATGGATTTTAATTTCATTCCGAAGCTTGTTACTGAGGTGAAAACGATAAGAATTGTTCCTATCATCAAGGTTGATGGAAAAAATAAATATCTCTCTGTTCAAGATAGTGTTCAAATTCAGAAGCAGGAAAGTGGGGAAACTATTGTTGAAACTCCGACAAGTATTTGTGGAAATGCGCAAATTGAATCTGGTGAAGAATGCGATGATGGAAATTTAAAAAATAATGATGGTTGTTCATCTGTTTGTAAAAAAGAGACTGTTCAAAATCAAACAATTAATCTTTGTGGTAACGGGAAAATTGATTCTGGAGAAGAGTGTGATAAGGGAACAGATAATGGGAAAATTTGTTCTGCTTCTTATGGAGGAAGTTGCACTTATTGCAGTTCTTCGTGCATGAACACAGTTGTTCAAGGTGGGAAATGTGGAGACGGAACTTGTAATTCTCCTAATGAGGATTTTGCTATTTGTGCAACAGATTGTCCTCTTTGTAATCCTGGAGAAACAAAACAATGTGGTGTTACTGACGTCGGAGAATGTGCTTATGGGACGCAAACTTGTGGGGCTGATAAAACTTGGGGAGTTTGTACTGGAGAAATAACTTCTGTTGCTGAAAATACAGGAGCTTTCTGTAGTGATGGAAAAGATAATGATTGTGATACGCTTGTTGATTGTGCAGACACTAATTGTAATGGACAAACTTGTGGAACAGGAAAAGTTTGTAGTAGTGGAAGTTGTGTTGCAACTTCTTATACTTTGTCTGTTTCAAAATTAGGTTCAGGCACGGTAACGAGTTCTCCTTCTGGAATAAATTGTGGAAGTGATTGCTCTGAGTTATATAGTTATGGGGCTTCTGTAAGTTTGAGTCAAACAGCTTCTGCTGATTACACTTTTACAGGATGGGGTGGAGCTTGTTCTGGAACTGGAACTTGTCAAGTAACAATGTTTTCTGCGAAATCAGTTAGTGCAACTTTTGTTGCTGCAGGACCTTATTCTTGGTATTCTGGTTCTTGGGGAACTTGTAGTACTTCTTGCGGAACAGGAACACAAACAAGAAGTGTTTATTGTCAGGCAGCGAATGGGCAACAAGTTGCAGATAGTTATTGTTCTGATGCAGGAGCAAAACCTTCTTCAAGTCAGAGTTGTGGTAATGATGGTTATTCTGCATTAGGATATTGTTGGTTTTGGGGAGATGGTTTAGTTTTATTCCGTGACAAGACATGTGTTGAAATTTGTTCGTATTACGGGAAAAGTGTGGCAAGTGGAAATTGGAATGATAACACTAATTGTGATGTTTGCAAACATTGGTATCCTGGTTCCCCTTGTGAAGGAACGGTTTGTTATACAGACGGTGCTAATAATCATATTCCTCCACCACTTTATAGAAATAATGGAGTTTGTTATTATCGCTCTTCAGGAGAACCTTGTCCAACTATTCGTAATTCGTATGGAGAAAGCCAATTTTGTGCATGTGCTTGATTATCCAAAAATAGTTGTTCCCACAAATTTTCTGCTATTTAGAAGATTATCCAGTTGTTTTGGATTTTTTCCGATTATGTATGCTTTGATTTTGTTTTCTTTTATTATTCTTGTTGAACTTTGGTCTAAAGGCAAGTGTTGTCCGGGTTTGTATTTGAATCTGTTTATCATTTTGTAAAAGTTTTCTCTTGATATTTCAGGAATGAATTTTGCGTCTCTGAACTCTTTTGGATTCTTGTCAAATAATCCTTTTACATTTGTTATGTTTATGAAAATAGTTTTGAATTTTGCTGCAATTTCGCAGGCTGTTGAATCTGTTGTTTGTTTTGGTTTAAATCCTAAAGCTCCACAGAAAGTTAAGTCATTTTTTTTAATTAATTTTTCTAGTTCTTTGAATTTAGTTGGAATTTGTTGGTCTGGATTTTGCTCAAAAAAGATTGACATGAATTTTGCGTTTGCTCTCGTTGCAGCTATACCTGCCGAACTTTTGTTTTTGTCGGATCTTCCTTGTAAAGCAGAGATATATTTCCTTGCTAAACTTCCTCCTCCTGAAACAATCACAAATTTATATTTTTTTGAATTTTCTTGAATTGTTTTCTTGAAGTTTCTCAGAAATTTTACATCAACATCATCTGGGATAATCATACTCCCTCCCAAACTTATTGTTATCAACTCTTTCTTCATACTAAGAAAAGGGAGATTGCGTTTTTATAGTTTTTGAAACATGTATTATTTTTCAGCAATTTTTATAAAGAGATTGTTTTTTTAAAAAATATGAAATATGGAACTATGGCTTATTTGAATGTTGGAGGAAAAGTACTTCTCTTAAAAAAATTTGAAAGAAATAATGATCCTAACTCTGGTTTTTGGACTCTTCCTGGCGGAAAATTAGAGGATTTTGAAAAAGGTATTGTGAATCCAAGAGGGAGATTAGAATCTGTGATAAGAGAAACAGAGGATGAGACAGGGATAACTTTGATTAATCCTGTTCTAAAAGGAGCAATTTTATTTGATAATTCAGAGAGAATTTTCTCTAATTGGAGTAAAAAAGAAGATTATCTTGTGCATATTTTTAGTGCTAAAGGATATAAAGGCGCTTTAAGGCAGAGCGATGAAGGAATCCCTGAATTTATAGATGAAAGATTATTAACTTCAATTCCTCAAAACGAAGGAGATAAGATGATGTATAAGTGGTTAGAAAATGGGAGGAACTTTGTGGGAATTATAAAACATACTGGAAATAGAATTGATGAAGAAGGAACTTTTGTGGACTATTTTTAATTTACTTTATTGTAAATAAATCTCTGTTTTTTGTTTTGAAAACGTCTAATCTGACTCCTGCGTCCAACCATCCGTGCGCATAATTTATTGCTCCGAATGCATTTACTAAATCTTTTTTCTTTTTGAAATATTCTGCATCTGAAAGATAGTTTGAAACCATTTCAATTATCTCTTTTGCATGTTTCTCTTTTCCTTTTATAATTGATTTTCTTGAAATTTCAAGAGCTTTTTTTGTAAGATTGAGATACTTTTCTATCTTTTGTTGAGTTATTTTATTTTCCATGCGAGGACACCTCTTGATTTTCCTCGCGCTCCTTCCTCGAAGCGCTGAAGAGCTATGTTTTTTGTGCAATCTGACGAACATAGCATAAATTTTATAAGTAATCATTATTTATAAATTTTAATGAATCTTCTTTTCCGTCTATATCAATAATATTTAAATAGTTACCTTACCTGTTTTTTTTAATTGTTAGAGGTGTGGATGGTTTACAAGAAATATATCAAAAGAGATGGTAAAATTTATGGTCCTTATGCTTACAAGAGCCGAAAAGAAAATGGTAAGGTAATTACAGATTATGTTGGGAAACATCATGAAAAATTTTCAGGAAGTGAATGGAGAAGTCTTATTCTTTTTTTTGGTTTGCTTTTAGTTTTTTCTTCTGTGATTTTTTTGAATCATTCTCTTACAGGAAGAGTTGCACTACAGGTTCAGGATAATTATCTTGCTGGAGAACAGATAAATGGAAATCTGGAATTGTCTCTTAAATATGGAGAACTTATTCCTTCTGGAACAAAAATTTTAATTGAAAATGGTGGCGAGATTTCTGAATATTTTCTGTCTGATTTTATTTCTGAGAATATTGCAGAAGGAAAATTCTATTCTGAAGGAAATTCTCTTCCTGGCGAGGGAAGTGGTTATGGGGTAATTGGGGAGAAGAAAATTTACCCAGGAGTTTATTTTGAATTGTTAATTGTCGGAAAAGGAGTTGAGAATGCTCCTGAAGAAAAACCTGTGCAAGAAAAGGAAATTCCTGAAGAGTCTGTTAATGAATCTGTAGAAGAATCTGAATCTGAAGTTGAACAACCAGAAGTTATTGAAGAAGAAACTTCTGGTGAATCTGAAAATTCTCCTGAAGAAAGTTCTGAGAAAGTTGAAGAAGTCTCAGATGAAGAAGAAAAGAAACAAGAAACAAAAGAAAATAAAGAAAAAGAACAGCAGAAGGAAGAAAAATCTGAAGAAAAAGAATCTAAAAAAGATACGGCTTCTGAAGAATCAAGTTCAAGCAGTTCAGAGGGTTCATCTCAAGATTCATCTTCTGGAAACTCTGAATCAAGTTCAAGTGAAAGTTCTTCCTCGGAATCTTCGTCTGGAGGAGAAAGTTCAGGAAGTAGTGAAGGCAGTAGTTCTGAGAGTTCATCAAGTTCAAATGGAGGAGAAAGTTCTGGCGAAAGTTCAAGTTCTGGAATTACAGGAGAAGTCATAGGAGAAGAAAACAAAAATGTTGTTGAGGGAAAAGTTTCAGGAGATAATCCTTTTGTTTATGAATTGCCTGAAGACAAATCTGCAAAGATAAAACCTGAAAGTGTTAGAACAGATTTAGAAAAATTGTCTGATGGAGATGTAAAGTTAAAGATTTCAGGAACAACTGCAACTGTTACAACAGATTATTTTCAAACAGAGAAAGGTTTTGGAGAAGATTATATTACAAATGATAAAATTACTTTTGATATTGATTTGTCACATCTTGGTTTGGTTGCAGAGCAAGGGCAGTTGGTTATTAAATTAGTTTATGAAGATAATGAAATTGTCTCTGTTTCCAAAGAGATTTCTGTTCAAGGTGAAGAGCCAGAAATTCCAGAGCAAAATGAAACTGAAGTTCCTGAGAATATCACTGAAATTCCAGAACAGAATATAACACAACTTCAAAATGTAACTGAACAAAATATCACAGAGCAGAATATTACAGAAATTCCGACAATAAATGTTACAACTCAGGAAAATTTGAGTGTGCTTCAGTATAAAGCAATTGCTGGAAAACCTGTTAAGTGGATTAAAGTTATCAAGACAACGAATGAAAGCGATTTTGTTGAAATTCCAAAGAAGTCTAATAACATTTCAATTAAAACAGGAGAAGAAGTTCAGCAAGCTTTGAGCGAGTTAGAAACTTATGAAAACACTATTGATAACAACAAAGATAAAATTGCAGACGGAACAATTACTGGATTTGTGAGTTTGGATATAAAAGAGAATAAAGGATTTATTCAGAGACTGATTGATTGGTTTTCTAATTTAGGAATTACAGGGAATGTCATTCAAGAGCATGAAATAATTGATTCTATAATTGAAACTGATGAGAGCAAGATTGTTGATGTTGATAAGGTTTTGAATTATACAGAGGGATTGGATGTTGCTGTTGAATATTATACAGAACCAACAAGCATTTCTGAGGAAGTTTTAACAAATGGGAAGAGAATTGTAATTTCTTCTTTTGATGAATTTAATTATACAGATATTCTAGCTTATACTCTTATTGATAATTCTGTTTCTATGAATAATCTGGAAAAAATAAAATTGTTGTGGAATGAGAATGGAAATTCTTCAAATGTGGTTGTGAATTTTACTGTTTATGATTTGGATTCTGATGGAAATGTTGATTATATTGAATGGATTGTCCCTCATTTGTCTGAACAGGTTTATGAATTGATTTACATTACAAAAGCAGAACATCTTGATTCAAACAGAACTTTTATTTCTGATATTTATGATGATGTTAAATCTTTGGATGGAAATTGGAGTGAAGTTATTAATGATAGTGAATATGTAAGAGTTACATTTGAGCAGGCTTTGGATAACACGAAAGATATTACAATTTATGCGAGGAGCGTTGATGGAATTTCAAGTATTGGTGTTTATGCAGAGAACAGCGACGAGCTTATAACAACTTTTGAAAATGTCGCAGAAGAAAATACTTACAAAATTTATTTAACAAATCTTCCTGATGGTTACAGCCAAAGTGTTTTTGATTTGAAAGTTTCTTCTGTTTCTGGAGTGGAATTTGATTATATTGTTGATCCTATTTTGATTTACAACACCACTTCTGATTGGAATGGAACTTTTGATAAAACTCACGATATTGGAGGAGACATTATTTTGAAGAAGACAGCGACTCCGACATATTATGTTGGAGGAGTAAATGTTTCAACACAAACTAATTGGAGTGGTGAGAATACTTTCTCTATTACTTATGATATACGGGATAATAGTGTCTGGACAATGGATTTAACAGATAGAAATGTAACTCATGTTAGTTTATCTACTTATAATGCTATTGCAGGAGGATTTGCAGTACCTGCTGGTGTTGGAAGTCCTTTTGGACTTGTTTTAGATACTTCTGATTACACTTGGTGGATTCTTGATTCATTAGCAGATAATGTAACTCATACAAGTAGCACAGGAACCCCTATTGCAGGAGGATTTAGACTAGCAGTTCATGGAAATGCTAATCCTTACGGAATTATATATGATGATAGAGACGATACTTTGTGGATTGGAGATACAACTGATGACTTCTTTTACCATTACGATATGGCAGGAACTAATTTAACAGACGGATTTTCAGTACAGATTATTTCGGCAGATGTTATTTATGGTATTTGTTTAGACCCGAGAGACTACACTTTTTGGGGTATGGAAGCAACAGGAAGCAACTTTTTTATGCATCATTATACTTTTGGAGGAACTAACTTATCAGATGGATTTCTTCTTACTACTGTCCCTAATTTTAATGCTAATCCTGGATGTGCAATAGATACACGAGATTATTCTTTTTGGATTGTAGATAATCTTGCAGATAGTATGTCTAAAATTTTAGTTCCATATAATAATCCAGGTTCTTATCTTTCTCTTGTAGAGAATGCAGGTTTTGATGCAAATTGGACAAATATAACTTGGAGTGATAATGAGTCAAATGCAAATGTTAATATCTCTGTTCAGGTTAGAAGTTGTGATGATGCTGCGTGTTCTGGGGAGAGTTTTGGAGATTTTATTCAATCAGGAACTTTGAGTAATTTAAATGTTGCAAATAATCAGTATTTCCAGTATAATGTGAGTTTCCAAACAGCGAATACGAATTTGACTGCGATATTGTATAATTTGAGTGTGGAGTATGTAAGTGCAAATACAGCTCCGACAACTCCTAATTTAAACCAGCCATTGAATAATACTAATTGGAGTTCTATTCCTCAATTAAACTGGAGCAATTCAACAGACAGCGACGGAGATGCAATAACTTATTCTTTGGAAGTTGATGATAATAATGATTTTTCTTCGGTGACTTACAGCAATTATTCTATTTCAGAAACAACAAACACGACAGGAGATACTCCTACAAGTTTAAGTGATGCAACATATTATTGGAGAGTTCTTGCTCAGGATGGAACAGAGAATTCAAGTTGGAGTGAATACAGGGTGTTTATATTGGATACGACAAATCCAAATGTTTCTTTATTAACAGAAACACCTTCTGACCCTGCAACATATTCAGGTTCTGGAAGTTATGAATTTAATGCAACTATTAATGATAGTGGAGTAGGAGTTGATAGTGTTTTATTTGAATTTAATAGTGTGAATTACACCCCGACACAAACAGGAATTGTTTATAATTTTTCAATAAGTAATTTAGCTGTTGGGACTTACAATTATAGATGGATTGCGAATGATACTCTTGGGTATGTGAATAATACTGAAACAGGAACTTATACTATTGATAAAGCGACACCGACGGCAACAATTACTTCTACAGATGTTTGGACTTTGACTTATCCAAATGAGGTTACAATTGGTTTAAGTGAGAGTAATAATGGCGACGGAGATGTGACATATGTTATTTACAGAGATAATGTTTCAATTTTAACAGGAGAGACGATTACTTTGGGAGTTGGTTATTATGAATATGTTTTGAATACTACTGGGGGAGAGAATTATTCTGCTTCATTCCTTGACGGAGAAAATTTAACAATTAATCAGGGAACAGGAATTGTCAATTTAACTTTTGATAAAGCAACACCTCAAACTTATGGAAATAAAATCAATGCAACTTGTGAGGTTCAGACAGGAGAGGGAACAGCTGTTTTGACTTTGAACGGGGCAACAATTACTTCAGGAACATTATCGGACCTGAATGCTTCAACACATAATTTCAATTGTTCTATGTTGGCAACACAAAATTATACAGGAACTTCTAATCTAACAAGTTTTGTAATTAATAAAAATGTTACAAGTGGAACTTTATCAGGAACAACTCCTCTTACATACGGACAGACAGGAGATGTTGAAGGAACTGAAACAAATACAGGAGATGGAGGTATAACTTATACTTTATACAGAAATAATGTTTCTGTTTCAAATCCAGATGCAACTTTATTAGGAGCAGCAAGTTGGACTTATACTTATAATGCAACAGCAGGAGAAAATTATACTTCAAATTCAAGTTTGGCTGAACTTACAATAACAATAAATCAAAATTCAAGTCTTGGCTTAAGTGTTTCAATTTCTCCTTCAACAAGTGAAACTTACGGTACAGAAACAAATGCAACAGGAAGTGGTTGTCCGTCACAATTATCATGCGTTCTTTTCAGAAATGGAACTTCAACAGGAGCTGAGACAGAAGTAACAACTTTGGGAGTTGCAACTTATAATTATACTTATAATACAACTGGAAATGAAAATTATACAATATTCCAAGTTGATGATATCTTAATAATAAGTAAATTCACACAAAACTTTACTCCATTATTGAACGGAGATTTCCAGAATTTAACAACAACTTACAAACCAATTAATGCGTCTTATACAGGAACAAATTATACTTTCTTGAATATTTCAATAATTTCTCCTTTGAATGCTTCTTTGACACCTGGAGAAAATGCAAGTTATGGAGTTGAGAATTACACGCTTAATTATTCTTTAGTTTCAAATGAGAATTATACAGGGTTGGAATTTTTATTATATGCGAATTTAAGTCCTGCGAATGGAGAAGTTGCAGGTTATCTTGGAGGAACAAGAGGAAATAGAAGTGTTGATACACAAACAACAACTATGAACTTTTCTGCAAACAGAGTTTCAGGGGAAACAAATATTACTATGCATCTTAATGGAAGCTTGATAAATAATGGTTCAATTTGGATTTCAAATGTTACAAGCATTGGGGTTGGAATTTATGAATTAAATGCTTCAATTCCTGCAAGTCAGAACTACACAGCTTATTCTGAAAATTGGACTTTGAATGTTACGCAATATGTTGCACCGACGACAACTACAACCACAACAGGAGGTTCTTCTGGAGGTGGAGGAGGAAGTGCTGCAGTAACTTCTGAATTTATTTTGGGAAGCCCTTCATATGAGACTACTCTTGCAATTGGAAAGACAGAATCTGCAGGAATAAAAGTTACAAATGCTGAAGATGAAGAAAAAACTTTTGCTGTTAGTCAGACAAATCTTGATGGAATTTTATTTTTGAAACAAGATAGTTTTAAACTTGCTGCAAAAGATTCTGCAAATATTGATTTTGATATTGTTGCTCCTTCGCTACCAGGACTTTATACAGGAAAGATTCTTGTGAGAATGAATTCTGTTGTAAAACAAATTTTAATTAGCATTAATGTAAATACAGAGAAGAGTTTGTATGACTTAGTTGTCACAATTCCTAAGGGTTCAAAGACGATTCAACCTGGAGATCATGTTTTTGCACAAATTGACATGTTACAGGCTGGTTTGAAAGAGAGTATGGATGTGACTTTAAATTATGTCATTAAAGATTACAGTGGTGTGACTCATTTCCAAGAGAGCGATACTATTCAAGTTTATGACAGAAAAACATACAATAAAGAATTCATTACTTCAAATCTTCCACAAGGAGATTATGTTCTTGGAGTTGAATTAATTTATCCTGCAGGAGTTGCTGTTGCAAGCTCACAATTTGCTGTACAGGAAAAAATTAAAGCTACAAAGGAGAAGATAATTCTTACAAGTTTGATAATTGCAATATTAATTGTGTTTGTATCAATATGGTTTTCAATAAAAAGATATAAAAAGAAAAAAAGATAACTTAATACATAAAAGAGGGGAAAATGGCCAAAAACCAAAATAAAAGAATATTAATCATAGGAATAATTATAATTGTTCTTCTTTCTGTTGTTGGTTATTTGTTGATAAAAAAAGATTTTTCTGATGATGCTTTTAATGTGAATACGGTGATGATGAAATTGAACATGGTTGTTGGTAAAGATTTATCTACCAGCGTCAGAATAACAAATCTTGAAAATGAAAGACAGGAATTTGATTTGTATTTTTCAGGATTAGAAGGAATCGCTTCTGTTAGTGAAAAAAACTTTTTATTAGAAGGAAATCAACACAGGACGATTAATCTTTTATTTAATGATAGTCTCGGTAGAGTTGATGTTTATACAGGATATCTTGTTGTGAAAACTTCAAAGCTTACAAAAAGAATTCCTGTTGTTCTTACTGTTGAAGAGGCTAATCCTTTTTTTGCAGTGATTCAGAAATCACTTCCTGCATATGATGAAGTAACTCTTGGAGGAAAACTTGGGGTTGATATAAAGATTTTTGATTTGAAAACTCAGGACTCTCAAAACATAGATGTAAATTATTTGATAAAAGATTTTAATGGACAAACACTTGTTTCTGAAGATGAAGATCAGGTTGTTACTGAAACTGCTTCTGTTTCAAAAATATTTAATATTCCTGAAGATGTTCAAGTCGGAGATTATGTTTTTGTCACGTCAATAGATCATAATGGAAAGAGCATAGTAGCATATTACTTTTCTATAAAGAAAAATGGAGCAACTTCTTTCTTCAAGAATTTTGGGAATATTGAATACTTTGCGATTATTGTTCTTGTTTTTGTTATTGGAATGTTCTGGCTGATATTCAGATTTTTTGAAGCAAGAGATGAATTAATTTTGAAATTGAAAAATCAACAAGGTTTGGAATTGAAGGGAAATTTAGATGTTATCAGAGAATATCGCAAGGAATTAAACAAAATCAAGGATTTGTCTGAGAGAAGATTGAAACTTGAAAAACTTGAAAGGCAAAAGGAAAAAGTTATAGAAAAGATTAAAGATAAACACAAGAAACAAAGAGATGAAGTTAAAAAATACATTGAAATGGAGAAAGTTCGTGAAAGAAAAAAGAAAGATGAAGAATTTAACGAGATGAGAGAAAAATATGAACAGGAAAAAGAAAGAGTGATAAAATTATATGAGAAACAGAAGAGGGAAAAACTTTCTGGTAGACTTAAGAAAAAAGAGAAGAAATTTCAGGATGAAAAAGACAAAGCAATTAAGGAATTGAAGTTGAAGTATGAACTACAGAAAGAGAGAGCTGAAGAATTAAAGAAAAAAGAAGAAGAAAAGAGGAAGCAGGAAATTAAGAATAACATGTTAAAGAAAATAAATGATTGGGAAGGACAAGGATATGCCCTTTCAGAATTAAAAAGCAATATCAAAGGAGTTCATAATAATAAAATGAAGAATAAAATAGATGAGTGGAAAAAACAGGGATATGTCCTTAAATAGGGTTTCTTTTTTAGAAACGGGTTTTTCTTTGTAAAGAAAAACTACGGTGGTAAAGAAACTCAAGATAGCACAGTGGTAGAAAAAACTATAGGTGGAAAATTTCAAAGAAATTTTCTTATAAACATAAAGTATAAAAATGGGTTTTTCTTTTTATAAGGAGAAAAACTGGTGTAAAAATAAAACATAAAAAGATGGCGTTTAATTTATCTAAGTTTGGAAGCAATAAGCTCAAGAAATTAGAAGAAAATTTCAAAAAAAGTTTGGATTCCAAAAAGGAAAAATCCAAGAAAAAAAGGGCTTTGAAAAAAAAACCTGTAAAAATGATTTCTGAGAAATCTCCTGATGAAATGAGCAAGAGAGATTTTGATGTTCTTGAGCACAAGATTGAGATGCTTAAAGAATTTGAAACAGAATTGAACTCTCTTGATACAAAACATTTTTCTGTTGAAGCTGCTTCTATAAGAGCTAAGTTGAAAGATGTTTCAAAACTCCCACAAATAGACAGAGAAATGAAAATGCTTAAGTTAAAGATTAAAGAAAAAGAAAGAGAGCAGGAAAAAAAGGATGTCAAGGTTGATTATGATGTTGATGTAATGATTGATAATGATTTTAATGATTTTTTAAGTGGAATTAAGGCTGCTGTTTCACAAAGAATAAGAAGCAGAGAACAGGAAGTTGAAGAAAGATTGAATTATGATTTGTTGAGTCGTGATAAAAAATACAGACAGAAGCATTTAGACTTGATAAAGGAATTTGATGCAAAAAAGAGAAAACTTGAAGGCGAATATAAGAAAAGATATAATCTTGATGTGAAAATTAACCTGAAAAAAGAAGTTTCTGAGAGATTTGAAAGATTATTGAAACAAAGACTTGCTAAAGAAAAGATAATCCTTGAAAAAGAACTTAAACAGAAAATAAGAGAAGATGAGTTGAAGATATTGAAGGCAGATAAAGAGAAAATGGAAAAAGAAAGAGAGAAATTTATTCATGCTTTGGAAATTGAGAAAGATGAACTTGAAAAAGAGAAGAAACGATTTATCTTGATGAAAGAAAATGAAAAGAAAAAATTATTCCAAAGAGAGATTGCTAAAAAATTGAAGGAATTGGAAAACAAGTTGAAAGTTGAATTTGAAGCCAAATACAAAAAGAAATTGCAAGAGCACGAAGAAGAGATGAAGAAAAAATTGGCTCAGGTTTTGAGAACAGATTAATTCTTGAAATAACAACACTTAAATATTTACACTACCTCTGCTTTTTGTTCATTAAAGAGGTTTTATGGTATATAAGAGATACATTCATGTTGGAAAAAAAGTTTATGGGCCCTATCTCTATAAAAGTAGAAAAAAGAATGGTAAGGTAATCTCTGATTATGTCGGAAAACACCATGAAAAATTTTCAGGAAGTGAATGGAGAAGCCTTATTCTTTTTTTTGGATTGATTTTGATTTTTTCTTCTATAATTTTTTTGAATCATTCTCTTACAGGGAATGTTATCTTTACTTCTTCATCAGATTCTGATTTCAACGGGACTTTTTATGATACAGTTGCTAATTCTACAGATGTTTATTTGAATAAGTCTATTTGTTCTGATTATGGAGCAACAGAAAATGCAGATGAAAGTTGCACAATATCTTTTTCTTCAACAAATGATACATTCTTGTATAGTGTTTCTGCAACAACTAATTTTGGAACAGGAACAAATATGTGGATTGGAGGAACATCAGATAATGACGGAATATCTAATACTCTTATATATTATGATATGAGTTCGTTGAGTGGGGCAACTATTATTAACTCTACAATGTATGCATATATGTCTACTACAAGTTTTGCAGGTTCTGGAACAAGAACAATGGATATTAATCTTGTGAAAAGAGATTGGGAAGAAACAGAAGCAACTTATAATATTTATAGCACAGGAAACGATTGGGCAACGGCTGGAGGTGTTGGAACAGGAGACATAGATTATACTTATAATACAAGTTTTTCAGGAACAATTGCAGTTGCGTGGTTCTCCATACCGATGAGTGCAGGAGCTGTTCAAGCTTTAATTGATAATCCTTCTACTTATTATGGATTTATTATGACTCCGAGCCCTTATGCTGGAAGTAATCACAGATTTATTTTCAATACAAGAGAAGCTGCAAGTAATAACCCTTCTTTGAATGTAACATTTACTCCAGGATATAAATCTTCAGGTTCTTATCTTTCTCTTGTAGAGAATGCAGGGTTTGATGCGAATTGGACAAATATAACTTGGAGTGAGACAGAACCAAATGCAAATGTTAATATTTCTGTTCAGGTTAGAAGTTGCGACGACGCTGCTTGTTCTGGAGAGAGTTTTGGAGATTTTATTCAATTAGGAACTTTAAGTAATTTAAATGTTGCAAATAATCAATACTTTCAATATAATGTTAGCTTTCAGACAAATGACACATCTCAGACTGCTGTTTTAGAAGAGCTTAGTGTTGGATATATGGAAGCGAATAATATCCCTTCAACTCCTGACTTAAATGCTCCTTTAAATGCAACAAGTTTTAGTTCTGCTCCTCCATTAAATTGGAGCAACTCAACAGACAGCGATGGAGATGCGATAACTTATGCTTTAGAAGTTTCAAGTGATTCTGCTTTTGCAACTACAAATTATTCAAATTATTCTATTTCAGAAACTTCTAACACTACCGGGGATGTTCCTACTGGATTAGGAGATGGAACATATTATTGGAGAGTTCTTGCAAGTGATGGTGTTTTAAATTCTTCATGGAGTGAGACTAGAAGTTTTAACATTTCAACACCTGCAACTCCGACGACAACAACGACAACAGGTGGTTCTTCTGGAGGAGGCGGAGGAGGAAGTTCCCCAATATTTAGTTTGGATAAGGATTTAATTCAGGTTAAAATTAAACAGGGTGATACTCAGAGAGAAACTATCACGATAAAAAATCTTGCAAGCATTGCTTTGGATTTTGAGATTGACTACTCTGAATTGTCTGATTTCTTAATCATCAGCGAATATAATTTTACTCTTGCAGCAGGAGAATCTAAAATTGTTAACGTGGATGTTTTTACAAGGAATGAAGAACTTCCAGAGATATACACTGGAAGAATAGTTGTTCAATCCGGGACTTCAAGACAGGTTGTTAATGTTGTTATTGAAGTTATAGAGAAGAGACCTTTATTTGATTTAAGAGTTGATTTATCAGATAAAGAAGTTTCTGCTGGAGAAGATTTGGAGTTTGATATTCTTGCTCTCAATATGGGAGATTTATCTGGTTTTGATATTTTGTTACATTATTCTATCAAAGATTTTGAAAACAATGTTTATACTGTAAAAGAAGAATCTATAAAAATAGATAATCAACTTGATATAAAGAGAACTTTGAAAGTTCCTGAAAATCTTGAGTTTGGAAAATATATTCTATATGCAAAAATAAGTTATCAGAATATAACTGCGACAGGAATTGACACCTTTGAAGTATTTGATAAAAAAACTTCAACAATTTACAAATCTGTTTTATTTATTTTGATTTTATTGATTATTCTTGTCTTGGCAATTTTAATTTTTGTGATTAGAAGAAGAAAATCAAACAAGAATAATGTTAATCAGAATATTTAATTAGATGATTTATTACAGATAACTATATAAATAAAAAATTATAAATTTATTCATTATGGATTATAGCTCTATTGAAAAATTTGATGTTAGAGATACACATGTTCATGATCTTGTTGATACTGTAAATAAGGAACTTAATTCTTATTTTGTTGAGAATAAATTACGAAATGGTGCGATTAAACATCTTTCAGAATTGCTTCATGATTTAACACAAGGAGAAAATCCTCCTGCAAAATCTCATCCAACTTATTTGGTTCTTTTTGCAGCAATACCTGGAAGAAAGAATTGTGGAGATTACTGGAACGGAAAATTTTTAGATGATATTTTTGTAGAAACGAATTCTCTTTCTGAAGATTTGAGGAACTTTCAAAATTTATCGGAAGATAGACAAAAAGAGTTGGTTTCTTTTTGTGATAATCTTCGTAAAGAACTCTCTATTTATCATGATATTTGTTATTCTTAATATTACTCACTAGCATTACACCATTGGCTTATTTCATCCTTGCTTCTTGGGTCTTCCCAGTCTTCTGGATTTTGAACAATAAATCCTGTTGGTTTTATGTCTATTAATTTTTCACCTTGACAAGCAATTTTATAATCCTGGCAAAGATTGTTTTCATCACAAACAGCTCTTGTGTGAGTGTATTCATTTACAACTCTTCCTGTTAATCCTTCTTTTTCATTAAATGAAAAGATTAGAATTCCTGTTATCACTATTAATATCATTCCAAGACTTATCAAGAATATTGTGATTTTTTTCTCATCCATTTTAACTACTTTTACATAGTTAAAATTATTTATAAACTTTTTGTTTTGATAATTATTCAGGATTAAAAATTTGTTTGAAAAAACTCCAAGAAAACAAATTTAGACGTATTAAGACGAGAAAAGGCTAAATTTGAGGAGCAAGGTTTTTAAACTGATTTGGATTTATTAGGTTATAATTAAGGGATTTTCTGTCCAATAAATACAAAAATGGTTGACGAAAAAACATATGGCGCAGACTCTATAAAGGTTCTTGAAGGACTTGAAGGAGTAAGGAAAAGGCCTGCAATGTATATAGGAAGTACTGGAAAAGAAGGATTGCATCATTTGATTTATGAGGCTGTTGATAATTCTGTTGATGAAGCTTTGGGAGGTTATTGTAAGGTTATTAAGGTTTCAATAAATAAAGATGGTTCTGCAACAATTGAAGATGATGGAAGAGGTATTCCTGTTGATATAAATCCTAAATATAAACTTCCTGCTTGTGAAATTGCTTTGACAAAACTTCATGCTGGAGGGAAATTTGACAAGAGTTCTTATGCCATTTCTGGAGGGCTTCATGGTGTTGGAATTTCTTGTGTAAATGCTCTTTCCAAAAAATTAATTTTAGAGATTAAGAG
>JAUYIO010000051.1 GCA_030688225.1 Nanobdellota archaeon | reverse complement strand
AATTTCCCTGGTCTATTGGAATTTTCTTTTCTTCCATTTTTCTTGCAGCAATGACATGGGGGGAAATTGCTTTGTACTCTGAGATTGGTTTTTTCAATTGTGTTTTAATCATCAAATCTTCTTTATTAACTTCTCTTGCTTTTATCTTTTTTATTGTTTCTTTTACATATTCTAAAGATTTTTTTTCATTTCCATCTTCAAGAATTTGCTTTAACACATTATTCTGAACTTTTCTTGCTAAACCGCACCAGTCTCTCCTGACAGTTTCAAAACCTCTTATTTTTAATTTATTATTTTCATCTATCAGAGCATATTTCTTTTTTGCTCCAATATTTCCTGCACGAGTTGTAACCCACAAACCTCTTTTGTAAAAATCTTCTAATTCAAGATGCATGACGCCTGGAAGTTCTTTGTTTAATTTTTCAAGAAGTTTTTTTACATCTGTTTTGGATTTCCCATCCATTACAAAAGCAACTGAATCTGTGTCCCCAAAAATAACTTTGTATCCTTCTTTCTGAACTTTTCCTATTGTTTCTTTGTTGTATTTTCTGACAAAAGCTAAAATTGATGCAGAAGCTTCGTGGCTGTAATATCTTGCTCCGAAAAATGCAATATATCCGTGGGCAGAGGCTGAAAGAACTTTGAAAGCATTGCTTCTTGCTTTTGTGAATATGTTTGGATTTTTTTTGTACTCTTCTTTTGCTTTTTTTCTCAACTCAAAAATTTCTTTCATTAATTCTGGAAAAAATCCTGGTTTTTTTGTAAAGTAATATTGAATTTTTTTTCCATTCTCGTTTATTTCTGGAGATTTGTGGGAGTCTTTTGGTTTAGTATGTTTTTCTAAGAATGTTGATTTTGAAAGATTGTGGGTTATTATTATTGAAGTATGCATGGAGGTAAAGTCAAACATTGCAATGTTTTCATATAATCCAGGAGTTGGTTCAAATACGAAAGCACCTTCTACACTTACATATCGTCTTTTTGAAATCTCGTCGTGAGTCGGGCGTTTTTCAGGAATTTCGTTGAACTTGTATAAATTGTGCAAGACGTAAGATTCTGTATATTTTGAAAGTCCTGCTCTTGTTATTTCTGAAACAGGTTCTCCTGTTGTCTTTACAAATTCAAGAATGTCTGGCCAGAATTTTTCAAAAAGATTTTTTACTAATTGAGAATCCTGCAAATTGTAAGCAAAATACTCGTCCCATTCATTTTCTTTTATTTTTGAAGAATGCTTGAAACCAAAATCTTTTTTTTCGTCGTTGAGAAATTCTTTTGCAACTTCATTTAGGGAAAGAGATTCTGATTGCATGTATTGGGCATAGGCTGTTCTGATGAATCTTAACAAATCTATATGGACTATCCCGAAAATTTTTCCTGTGAGCATTGCTCCTCTGCTGAATTTTGGTTGTGAATTATCCAATCCTAAATTTAAATTGATTCTTAATTTTTCTGCTCTTGCTTTGAAGTAGGGCAAATCAAAGCCATCTGAATAATATCCGACGAGAAAATCTGGAGAAATTTTTCTTACATACTCTACAAACTTTTCAATAAGTTCTGATTCATCTTTTACAACTTCAATTTCGCTTGAAGCTTTGTGTGGTTTTTTCCATGTTATGACTTTTTTGAATTTTTCTCCGACAAGAGAAACCATTAATATCTCTCCTTTTCCAATTGCAATTTCATCTGTTTCTATGTCATAACAAAGAACTTTAGGAGAGAATTTTTTGTCTTCTATTTTTTTTGAAGATTTTAAATGAATACATAAATCAACATCAAGATTCATGTCAATTCCTCCGAATTTCTGTGAATTGTTCAATAAATCTCCTGAGATTTCATACCATGAAAGAGGATTTATTTTTTTTTCAATGATATAATGTGTTATAAATCCAATGTCATATCCTCTTCTTTTTTCTATTTCAGGAAATATAAGTTTGTCTGCGATATCATGTAAATCTTTGTAATTTGTTGCGAAAACTTTCAAGGCATTTACTCTTTTCCCAAGGAAATTTTTCTCGTGTAGTTCAACATTTTCAACTTTTGTTTTTCTTCCTTTCAAATCAAGTTCTATTTTCTTTATCTTTTTAATGAGTTTGTTTATTTTTTCCTTTTTTAGGTTGTCTTTTAAGATGGCCCAAAGATAAACATCACAAGAATCAATCACGCAAACTCTTTTTCCTGAATTGTTTCTCCCAATAATTTTTACATAGTTTCTTCCTTGAAAATCAAAATAATCATAATCTATTGGGATGAATTCTAATTCCATAAAATTAGGTATCTTGGGAATTATTTAAATTTGTGGTTTGGAGGAAAATGGTAAAATTTATATATGCTGTTTTGTGAGGATAATCATTAGAAAATGACATCAAAATATCAGGACAGAGAAGAAACGCAAGAAGAGTTTGATAAGAGATGTAAGGCTGCTCTTAGAATTGTAAAGAGGTCTCCTATGAGGGGGAAAGGAATAGAGGGTCTTACGAAAGGAGAGGTTGTAGGAAGATTGGTTGAGCTTCGTGTATCAAAATCAAAATGGCCTGTTAAAAGTCCTGATGAGATTATGAAACTTTCTGAAGATACTTTAAGAGAATATTATATTGACGTGGTGAGAGATATAAAATTCTATAATGATCCTGCGTCTAAACGTAAAGATATTTATGGATAGTTTTATTAATTTCTTCACTTTCATTTTAATATGGGATTAAACATACGTGAGATTATTCCTGGCAAGGAAATTCGTATTTCTGATTTGAGGGGAAAACTTTTGTCTGTGGATGCGTATAACATTCTTTATCAGTTTTTGTCAAGTGTGAGACAGGTTGATGGGACTCCTTTGATGGACAACAAGAAAAGAATAACAAGTCATCTTTCTGGAATTTTTTATAGGAATATTAATTTGCTTTCTGAAGGAATTAAACTGGTTTATGTCTTTGATGGAGAAGCTCCGAAGTTGAAAGCGAAGACTTACAAAATACGGGAAGGAGGAAGAGATGTTGCTCGTGAAAGATATGCTGAAGCAAAACAACAAGAAAACATTGAAGGAATGAGGAGATATGGAAGTCAATTGATTAGGTTGGATGATGAAATGATTAGGGAAAGCAAAGAACTTCTTGATGCAATGGGCATTCCTGTTGTTCAGGCGCCGAGCGAGGGGGAAGCAGAAGCTGCTTATCTTTGTAAAATCAAAAAAGATATTTATGCGAGCGTGAGCCAAGATTTTGATAGTTTGCTTTTTGGGGCTCCGAAGTTGATAAGGAATTTAACTTTGGCTAGAAGAAGAAAAACAATTTCTGGTTGGGTTGAGGTTAATCCTGAAATGATTGAATTGGAAAAAGTTTTGAACATCCTTGAAATAAATCTTGACCAATTGATTTGTTTGGGGATTTTAGTTGGGACTGATTATAATCCAAAAGGGATTCCCGGAATTGGGCAGAAAAAAGCTTTGCAAATTGTCAAGAAATATCAACAGCCTGTTTTAATTTTCAAAAGTGTTGAAGAACAAATAATGAGTTTGCCAGAGGAAGAAAGATTTGATTGGAAAGAGATTTTTGCTTTGTTCCATAACCACAAAGTTGCTGATGTTGATTTTAAATTCAAAAAAATAAATGAGGAAAAGATTAAAGATATTCTTGTGAGAGAGCATGATTTTTCCGAGGAGAGAGTTGATAAACAATTAGAAAAATTAAGAGATATTTCTGAGAAGAGAAAGCAAAAAGGTTTGGGCGATTGGATTTAGTTATCCTGCATGAGTTGTTCTTGTTCTGTTTTGAGAAGAACCCTTTTCTCTGACGAAGAACCAAATTATTATCAAGATCCCCCCTATTAACCAAAGAGTTGCTTTTTCATAAGTTAGTATGCTCAAAACAAATAATAACAATCCCATTATCAAAAGAGATTTTCTCTTGAATTTCACAATCAGGAAAACTATTCCTGCTATTACAGTTAATGGAAGAAGTGTGTAAAATAAATCAGATGTTACTCCGAAATCTCCGAACACGCTTTCAATGTCAAAACCATTTTTGTAAATCCCGAAAACTATTAACAATGAAGCTGCAAAAGCTATTACCCCTGCTGTTGCTTTATTGTCTTTGAAATATCTTGAAAAAACCCAATT
>JAUYIO010000047.1 GCA_030688225.1 Nanobdellota archaeon | reverse complement strand
TTCTTCTGAAAAATGGTATCTCTCCAAAAAAGAGTGTATAAGTTCAGGACATATGTCCTACCCTAAAATAACTTAGAAAAATCAAAATAAATTTCTGCTGGGCGTTTTCTTTTCAGGCTCGTATGAGGTCTAAAATGATTGTATCTCATTCTGAATAATTCTGCATCTTTATTGCAGAATGGAAATTCCTTGTCAAGAGTTTGAAAGAATCTTTCAATCTTTCCCGAGGTTGTTGGACTGTGAATCGCCGTTCTGATGTGCCTAATTCCACGACGATTTAGCGCCCTGTCAAACTTGCTATGCTTGCTCTTCAAACCAAAAATACTTCCATTGTCAGTTAATATTTCTCTTGGCTTTCCATGAAATTTGAACAGTGCGTCAAGTATCTGAATTATAATATTTGTTGACACACTGTTGAGTGCGAATAAGCCGACACAATATCTCGAGCAATCATCGATAACTGCAAAACAATATTTACCCTCGATCTTTTGATCTGAAGTATCCATTTGCCATAAAGAATTTGGATGTTCTCTTTGCCAGCGAATATATTTTATTCGCTTTTTTCTGTTAGGATTTGGATTGGTCAGCCCATGTTTATTCAAGACTTTATTCACAATTTTGTGAGAAATATTTGGAATAAAATCAGAAATTTTATCTTCTCCCCAACCTGTTTGTTTTCTTATTTTTCTTATTTTTTCTTCTATTTCAGAATTTATTTTTGTATGAATTGTCTTCGGTCTTTTTGATTTGTCGGTCAAGTCCCATTCAGAATTATTCATTCTGTTTGTCCATCTTCGAAGAGTTCTTACATTTATTTCGTAACCAAATTGAGCCAGAATTATTTTTCTACATTGACCATTTGCATGACCTTTGATTCTAAGTTTGAAATATTCTTTTCTCACGTCTTCTTTTTTCATTCAAAACCGAAGAAATTAAACAGGAACTAATTTTCGGTTTTGCCTAGGACATATGTCCTGTGGTTACACACTCTCCAAAAAAGAGTTAGATTTTTATAACCCTGTCT
>JAUYIO010000044.1 GCA_030688225.1 Nanobdellota archaeon | reverse complement strand
TTCTTCTTTTCAGGTTTTTTGGGATTTTTGATTTTAGTTGCTTCAACATTCACAGGAATTTATTGCATTTCTCTAAATGCGAGAAGAACAAACATGATGGGTTGTCTTTTAATCCCGACAATAATATTATATTTATTTTAATCTAAAAAAAGATTTCTTAAATATTTTTTTTTCTTTATTATCAAATTGTTTCCCTCCGAAATAACTGATAATTGTAAATCCAATCGCCACAAAAAGCAATGCTCTTGCCCTGATTAAAAGACTCAAAGCAAATCCAATACTTCCTGCTCCTTTAATCAACGAGAAAAGTCCTGTTTGTCCTGCTTCCAAAACCCCTAAAGCGGCAGGCACAGGGAAAAAGTTCGCAAGCCCCCACAAATTCAACGCCAAAACTATTGTGCTAAAAGAGCCGTCAATTCCAAAACTAAGCAAAAGAAGTTTAAACTCAAAAAAAACCAAAACCCCATAAATTAGATATGTTGAAGAACTCAGGAGGAATTCTTTTTTATTTTTCAAGAAAAATTTCTCCATCTTTTTTTCAACATCTTTCAAAACAGAAACAAAATATTTTAGTTTTGAAATCTTATGAAGTCTCAGAGATAAAAACAAAGATGAAAAAGACCCATTAGAGGTAATTGTTCTGTAATAGAATAAAAACAAAATAGAAAAAGCTAAAACAACTAAAATCCCAAAAATAATTTTGTAGGATGTAGGGATTTGTGGAAGAGCTAAAAATAAAATCAGTCCAATCAAACCAAAAACAGCAGTCCCTGCAAATTCAATAAATTTATCAATGATAATACTAGAACTTCCTGTTTTCAAATCAACATTATGTTCTTTTTTAATCATATATGCCCTCAAAGGTTCTCCTCCTACTCTGACAGAAGGCGTAATATAACTAACAGCATAACCCGCAATAGTATATCTTAACATGTCAATAAAAGATATCTTTTTTTTGTAAGCTTTCAAAATAATTTTCCATCTCCAGGCAGTCGGGAAAAAAGCAACAGTTGTAACAAGAAAATAAAGAGAAAGGTATTTTAAATTTATATTTGAAAAAATTTCTCCAACAGAATAAAAACCTACCTTATATAAAAAGATTCCAAAAATTGCAATTCCTACAACTAAAGAAATAACAAGATTCACCTTTTTACCCATAAAGTAATTAACAAAAACAGATTTTTAAATTATTTCTAAAACCACTTCCCTAACGCTTCCTGTTTTTCAAGTTCTTTTCCAAAAATACTATCAATGTTTTCTTTTGTTATTTGCAAAGTTTGTTTAATATAAAGAGATAAATCATATTTATCAGCAAGATTCAAAGCAGGTTCCAGATATTTTTTTATTCCTCCCTCATGAACTGTGAAAATTATTTTTCCTTTGCATTTAGGACAAACCCCTGTTAAAGGAGGACGTCTCATAATCTCATTGCATGCAACACATCTAAATCCTTGCATTGAAAATTTTCTTAAATTACCCCTCATGTCTTTGATAAAATGCCTTTCAAGAATTAATCTTGCAGTATCAGAAGTGTCTGCTGCACGAAGTTTTTCAACAAGTTCCATTTGATGTGTAACTTTCTCTTGCATTGTCCCAAGAAGTTTATAGCTTGAACACAAAACCCCTTTATTAAAATTAGAAGTATCGTGAGTGAAACCAATTCCTATAAAAGGATTTTCTCCAGTTTTCAAAACTTCCCTGACATTTTTAATTTTTATCTTTGAAGAATGTTCTCTTTTCTCTGCCAACCTGTAAAGTTCAAGAGGATATCCCATAGAAAATTCTAAATCCAAAATTTGATCGTCAACTTCTCCAGCATCAATTTTTGCATTCAAAACAAGAGGAGCATCTTGTGTTCCGCCTCTATGGCTTGGTAAAAACTCTCCTGAGAAATTTAACAAAACATCTCCCAACAACATTATTGCTGCTTCATCCCCATCACAATCCCTTCTTATTGCTGCATGCATATATGGACTTGCAAAAAGTCCTTGCGTATTTGAAAATCCAATAATTCTGCAAATAACTCCTGCACAATTATGAGGGGCCATGCAAACTCCCAAATGTCCGACAATATCTTCTTTTTTTTTCAGATTGTAGAAAGGTTTTAATTCATAAAATTTTTCAAGCTCCATATCAACAAAATTACAAATTCTAATAAAAACATCATCTGCTTTTTCATCAGGAGATTCAGAACAACTCGGGAGAAGAATGTCATGAGGCATTAATTCAAGAATTTGATTTTCATCAACAAGTTCTTTTCCAAAAATATCTTTGTCATATCCCAAAGATTTTAATTTTTCAACACTAACAAAAATTTCTTTCGGTTTAAAAGAAACAAGAGGGAGTTCTGTTGAATCATATCTTATTGTCCCATCTTTATTGACTTGTAAATCATACATAGCTCTTAGAAATCCTTTACACAAATTTTCCATTTTATGTTCTGCAGAAGAAGTTCCACGAACACCCTTAATTAAGTGAGGAACCTCTTCACGTGAAAGTTTTAATTTTTCCCTCGCTTTTTCAAAAAAATGATTAATATCCAAAGACTGATTACAATAAGGCTGTCCTTTTTTCTCAATTCCTTCTTCAACACTATTGAATGATTTTTCTTTTGTTTCATAAAAATAAAACATCTTCCTACATTTGGCCCCACAATTTTCACAAGAAGGATAAATAGTTTCTGTTTTACAATTTTCACAGAAAAAAATTGGAAAAGTGCTTGTTACTTTTCCAAATTCACAAGCTTCCTGAACACTTCTTAATCTTCCCCCTTCTTTTCCAATAGGAAACAAAACATTAGGACTTCCAACAAGTTTTCTTAATTTTGATTTTTCAGGCCTTCCCATTCTCGCACCAATAAAATCTCCAGCCTTATCTTTAATTTGAAAATCAGAAAAACTATTTAAAATATCCAAGACAGAATCATTTTCCATATTAAATTTCTCAACATTGATAAAATCTCTTAGAAAACAATTTTTATTCAGAATTTCAAAATCAATTCCAAGATTAACAAGAAGTGCTTTACTATTCTCTTCGGTCAATACAACATTTTCAATAGTAACATCATGCTCAATTCCCAATAACTCCAAAGCCCTTTTCCCTGTTTGGAATTTCTCTTGCTCTGTTTTATTATAAGGAAAAATAATTTTTTTATCTACTCTAGAATATTTCAGCCATTCAATCAAGCCGAGAAATTCTTTTTTTGAAATTTGCGTCCAATAAAAAATAAATTTTGGGTAAAGAGGAATCTTATACCTTTTACTTAACTCTACTGCTTCAAGAAAATCAACATCATAAAAATTAGCAACCTTTCCATTCTTTTCATTTAATTCAAGATTCCACCATTCTTCAACATAACCAGGTTTAATCAATTTTGAATTTCTGTTTGCTAGATCACTAAAAGGAAATAAAATATCTCCAAGATAAATTATTTCTTCAACATCAGGATAAAGTTTTTTCGCTTCATCTTTTGTCTTAATTTTTTTTACACTACCGTTAAATAATTTAACAATAGGTCCATCAATAGAATCACAAACGGTTATTGCACAGCCTTTGGTTGGTTTTTCTATTTTTAATTGAGTTCCTATTGCAAGAAAATCATCAGTAATAGCCATGGTAGCAGGATGGAATGAAGTTGCACTAAATCCAGAAACTCTTCCTCTACCATATCTCATTCTAAATCCGCCAGATCTTGATGGATGTCCAAAAACAGGACGTCCTGCAACCAAATCTTTAATATACGTCGGAGAATCATCTGTTTTTCCTTTGTCTCTTTTCTCATGCAATTTCACATAATCATTCAAAAAATCCCAATCACTTAATTTAAATCCTTTTTCTCTCAAAGAAACAATATATCTCTGAATTTTAGATGCTTTTTGTGCAAGCCCTTCCCCAATAACCAAACAAAATCCGCTCCTAACTCTATTTGTCTCAACTCTTTCAAGATTTTTATAATTTGAAACTTCTAATTTTTCAGAAGGATCCCCATTAACTTGAACAGGAATATTTCTTGCAAGAAAAATTGTTTCTTCTTCTGTCGGCATATATTGAAGATTAGTGATTCTTTCATGATAATCTCCCAACTCCGTAACAGTTCTTTTAACTTCTTCTTCTGTAGGATCATATTTTGCATATCCAAAAATTTCCCTCAAATGGTCAAGGATAACCAAAGAAAAAGCAGCTCCTGTTCCCCCTGCACTTCTAATCGGTCCTGAATAAAAAGGAGAAAGATATTCTTTCCCATCTTTTGTTTTGCAGATTCTTATTTCAGTCAATCCTTCAATAGGGGATGAAACAACACCAAGAGTAATATATGCAGAAGCCACCCTTGTTCCTGCATCAATCGCTTCCAACAGCGAGGAGAATTTGCAAAATTTCTGTTTTGCAATCTCTTCAGCAATATGCAAACAGACAGCAGGATCTAACTTTCCATGTTCTTTTTCCAAGTTCAAAATTCTTTTTGCAATTCCAGAATCCATCATCTGAGGATAAATTGTAGAAATCAAACCCACAACCTTTTCAGCCATACTCATTGCAAGAGGAATCTCAACTTTTTCAACAGGATCAAGTCCTTTTGCTCTCGCTTCATTCGCCATGTCATAAACTTCTCTTGTTTGTTTTTCAATTTCTAAAAAATATTTTTGCGTGTTCATTTTAAAAGTTCAGAATAACAATTTTCCTCCAAAAATGTTTTTTCTTCTCGTAAAAAATCTCTGTATTTCCCAGAAACATTACTCAAACTCATAATTTCTCCTTTGAACAAAACTTCGGGATCAACCCACCTATATTTTTTTCTTAAATGAACTCCATCACCATTACTAGAAGGTTTCGCAATTTTTTTATTTTTTAAAAAATTTAAACCCGAAATAATCTTCTTGTCTCTGGATTGATAAAGAATTTTAATTACATCAGAGTCAGTTTTATATAAAGTGTCATGAGAAATAATCTTTTTGCTCAATGCATTTCTCAAAATATCTGCCATAACAAAATATCTTGTTCTTGCTTCTACTCCTCCCCAATGAATTTTATTCAAAAAAGAATAAGTTCTTCCAAAACTCTCGGCGACAGCAGTATCTTCAAAAAATAAAATTCCGTCTCTCTCATTCAGAGAAAAGAAAAATTTTTTAGCTAAATCACTTTCACCATCTATAGAAAGCTCTCTTAAAGCATAGTCAATTCTGTCAGCACACAAACTTGGAGCATGTCTTTCCAACAAAGAAAAATTCTCTGGGTTAGAGATATGTTTTGATGAGATGTTATATTTTTTAAGTATATCGGGAATCTCAGAATTAAAAATAACATTAAAATGATTATTATCTTGAAAATCTTCTTTTTCAGGATCTCCTATAGCCCAGTCAACAACATGAGAAAATGCTGTATGAGAAACATCATGCAACAATCCAGAAATTTGCTCATTTAACCCTGCTCCAAATTTTCTCAGAAAAACCAAAACCCCTAATGAATGTTCATATCTTGAGAATCCTTTTTTATGATAATATTCGTCAGGAAGCCCATATTGAGAAACTCCTTTTAATCTTTGCATAGGCTCAGATAAAATCAAATCTATTAAAACAGATTCATTAATTTTTTCTTTTCCATAAACCCTGTCATCAATCTCCATCTTCTTTCTCCTCAAAATCCAGAATTTTAATTGCGCGAGTTTTCAAATTAAACATAGGAACTTTACAAAAATCAGGCTCAAGCCCCATTTTTTCTTCGTTCGCAGTAATTCCTTCCCATGAAGAAATAGCAATCATTAAAATATTATTATAATATGAAATATGACTTTTATGCAAATGTCCTGAAACCATTATATCAGGTATTTCTCTTATCAAGAGAGGATCTTTTGGAGAAGGGTAATACTGGTTTGAAGAATGTGTTGGAGCCAAATGCCTATTCATCAGAAGATATTTCATAATTAAATTAGGAGAGTGTATTGCTTTAGCAGAAATTAAAGAAGGAATATTATTAACATAATAAGGATAAGAAAAACCATGATATGTCAAAACATTAAAACCAGGAAAATTCTTTTTTTCCCCAATAGTCACATTGCAAGGATTTGTTGTTAAAATAACATTTTTCAAATTATAAAGAGGCCATGCATATTTTTCTCCAAAAATTGGCTGAGGTTCCATTAATCTAACACCATCGTGATTCCCTGGAGAAATAATTATCTGTATGTCTTTTCTTATTTTTCCAAGAAACTCTGCAAATTTCAAGAATTGTCCTTCCAAATCACTTATTTGTAAATCTCTTTCTTGATTAGGATAAGCACCAACACCGCTCACAACATCCCCGACAATAAAAAGATATTTTATTTTTCCAGCTTCAGGCGTGTTTGGAAGTTTTCCATTTAAATAATCAATAAATTTCAAGAAACTTTTTTCAAGAAACAATTTACTTCCAACATGCAAATCTCCAATAAAAAGAGCATATTCTTCAACAGGTGATTTTTTTCTTTCAAAAATATTTGATTCCGGGGAAAAAATATCATTAACAAAAAGAATCTCTCTATTTCCAGAACATTTAAAACCAATCACAGAGTCAAGAGTTATCTCTTCTGCTTTTTCATAAACATCTTTTTTGTTTGCTCCAACCAAAAGTCTAATCTTTCCTGTCAAGTCTTCAACTTCCAAGAGAATATTCCTATTTTTTGTAAATTTCTTATCAGAAACCAAACCAATCAAGGAAATTTTTTGATTATTTCCAGAAATTTTATTTATAGAAACAAGATTATCTAATTGAGAGCGATTTTGCAAAATATCTCTCATCTCTGAAAACCTATTCCTAAAATAAGTGACAAAATCTCCAACTTCTAACTTTTTTGTTGAAAAAGATGCTGTGGAAAATATCTTAACAGGATTTGTTTCCTCTTCCTTTTTCAGAATTACTTCATTAATTGTTTCCTTTTGAACCTCTTGAGAAATTTCAATGCTCAACCCAAGTTTAATTTTTAATTTTTCCAACCTTTTTTGACTCTCTGTCGGTAATTCTAAAAAAAACTCACTTACTTTTTCTTTGTTCCTCTCAAAAATACTTTTCGTAATAAATCTTTCATGTGTTGATTCTTTTATCTTTTCTATTATCAGTTTTGCAGTCTTAGAATCAGTAGCATCACTTAAAAGATTCAGAACTTCTCCATCTAACAATATACCTTTTTCTAAACAAAACTGCAATAATTCTTTTGAATCCATCTTAACTAATAATTTAGAGAGTCTCTAATAATTTCTTTTGCTTTATCAATAACCCCTTTTCCTATCGCCAGCTTAATCTCTCTCATCCTTCCTCCTCTTCCTTTTGAAATAACTTTAACATTTATTATCCCAAGCATATCAAATTCTTGGATTATATCACTAACTCTTCTTTGAGTAAGAACTTCTGATTTATTTTGAATACAAATATCTTGATAAAGATTATAAATATCCCCTGTAAAAATAGGCTCTTGTTTTTTCCTTTCAGACAGTTTAATAATAGAATATAGAACAAACTGAAACTGCTTCGGCTCTGTTTTAATCACATCAAGAATTTTATCTTTCTCTATTTTGTTATTTGCCTCATCTATATGCTTAAGAAGTATTTTATCTGAATTATCTCTTTCAGCCAATTCCCCTGCAATCCTCAACAAGTCAAGTGCTCTTCGTGCATCTCCATGCTCCCTAGCTGCAAATGCAGCAGTCTTGGCAATAACTCCTTCCTGCACAACTTCTTCTTTAAACCCTTCCAAAGATCTCTTTTTCAAAATATCTTGTAACTGCATTGCATTATATGGAGGAAAAACAATCTCTTCTTCTGAAAGCGAACTTCTAACTCTTGGGTCAAGCTCATCAAGAAAAGTCAAATCATTACTAATTCCAACAATACATATCTGCGTTTTAGACAATTCAGAATTAAGTCTTGTCAAATTATACAAAAAATCACTTGAAATTTTCTTTGTTGCCTGATCAATTTCATCCAAAATCAAAACAATAAGCTGCTTTTCAGAATCAATAATATCTATAAATTTATTATAAACAGCTTCTGTAGGCAACCCAGTAATAGGAACTTCTCCACCCATCTTCTTTATAAGTTCTGCCAGAATTCTATATTCTGTATCTGAAACTTTCTTTAGTTTACAATTCAAATATTCTATTTTCAATTTAAAAGGAACATCTTTTTTAAGTCGTTTCAAAAGTTCATCACGAACATATTGTATTGAAAGTGTTTTCCCTGTTCCTGTTTTCCCGTAAAGAAATAAATTACTAGTTCTTTCTCCTCTCAACACAGGGGCCAAAATTAATGCTATCTGTTTTATCTGCTCTTCCCTATGTAAAATCTCATTTGGTTGATAATTAGTTTGAAAAATAAATTTGTTTTTGAAAATTCCATTTTGATTAAAAGTGTCAAAAATTCCGTCTAATTCGCTAGTCATATTCTTTTTTACCATCACCCTTTATTAATTATATTTATAATACAAAATATATTTCGCCAGACACGTTGATTTCCTCTGGAAAAAAACATTACAGGAAATATTTCAACGATAAAATTTTTTTTATTATATAAACAATTATGACTACTAAAAAAGAAAAACACCTATATTTCTAATGGAAATTGGAAATATCTAATAGAAAAACGCCTATAATTGGAATTTTCTAAAGAATATGGTTTTTCTAAAGAATATTTTTTA
>JAUYIO010000015.1 GCA_030688225.1 Nanobdellota archaeon | reverse complement strand
GCTGCAAAAGTTGTTGTTTTATCTGTGAGATTTGTTCTTCTGGTAGCATTATCCGAAAGCTCTCCTCATATCTAGAGTTTCAACAGAATTAACATTTAGTAATTTATTCATTTCGCTTTCAATAGGCTCAATTTCTGCATTATCACTTTCTTCTTGTTCAAAATTTACGATAATAGCTTTTAATCCAAATGCAACAGGTTCTTCTTCAAAAACAATCCTTTCCCCTTTATTTTTCTTTATTATTTCTCTTGTTTTTTCTTTTATCTGTTCCAAATCCACATCTGGAGATGTAGGCATTATTTTCATTCTTATTAGTGTGATTCCCATATTTTAAAGGGAAAAAGATTATTTATAAGGTTTTTGCACAACAATTCTTTTAAATGGTGGATGTTTTTTCAAGAGATGGTTGATGGTGATTATGAAAAAATTCTTGTAAAAATTTCTGAGAAATCAGGGGTGAATAAGGAAGAACTTAATAGAAGGGTTGAGGCGAAAAGGACGAAGCTCTCTGGGTTGATTAGCAGGGAAGGAGCTGCACAAGTTATTGCTGCTGAGCTCGGTATTTCTTTTGATAATGAAAAGATAAAAATTTCTGAATTGTCTTCTAATCTGAGAAAATTTATTCTTGTTGGGAAAGTTATTGATGTTTCTCCTGTGAGGACTTTTCAAAGAGACGGAAAGGAATCAAAAGTTGCAAACCTGAAAATCGCAGATGAAACTTCTAATGTTAAAGTTGTTTTGTGGGATGATAATCACATAAGGCTTATTGAAGGTGGAGATGTTGGAATTGGAAAAGTTATAGAAATTTCAAATGCAAGTGTCAGAGGAGGAGAAATTCATTTGGGAAGTTTTTCTGAATTGAAAATAACTAATCAACTTTTGGAAAATGTAAATACGAGCAAGGTTTTTCAGGAGAAAAAAATTTCTGATTTCAAGCCTTCTGATAATGCAACTATAAGAGCTTTTGTTGTTCAAGTATTTGACCCGAGATTTTTTGATGTTTGCCCTGAGTGTAAAAAAAAGGCAATTCCTGAGGGAAGTGGATTTTCTTGTTCTGAACACGGAAAAATTATTCCTGAAAAAAGAGCTTTGATGAATTTTGTATTGGATGATGGCACTGAAACAATTCGTTCTGTTCTTTTTCACGACGGGCTTTCAAAAATAGGAATAACTGATTTGGAAAATGCAGATTCTTTGTTGAAACAAAAACAAAATCTTCTTGGAAAGGAAATGTTTTTTTCAGGAAATGTGAGGATTAACAAATTTTTCAATAACCAGGAATTTATTGTGGAAAATGCAGACGAAGTTGATTTGGATGGTTTAATTGCAAAAATAGAGAATAAGTGAGTGATTCAACCTATATCTAACATCAAAATAATATTTATAAATTGACTTGTTTTGGGATTTTCATGGCTGTAAAAAAAACAGATAAAAAAGATGATGATTCTGAGGAAATTGAGGAGAAGAAAAAAACTTCAAAAGATGAAGAACCTAAGCTGACAGATTTGCCAGGTATTGGACCTGCTGTTTCTGCAAAACTTGAATCTGCAGGAGTTTTTGATATGATGTCTCTTGCTGTTATGAGTCCGACGGTTTTAGGAGATACTGCTGGTGTTAGTGCTGCTGTTGCGAGAAAAGCAATTCAGGCAGCAAGGAATATGCTTGATTTAGGATTCCAAGAAGGAACTGAATTTGAAAAACGAAGAGAAAATGTTCTTCACATTACAACAGGAAGTAAAAATCTTAATGAACTTCTGGGTGGAAAGGGGTTAGAGAGTAAGGCAATAACAGAAGCTTTTGGGGCATTTGGAAGTGGGAAAACACAATTAGGTTTGACTTTGGCTTGTAATGTTCAGTTGCCTTTGGAAAAAGGAGGAGCAAATGGGAAATGCGTTTTTATTGATACAGAAGGAACTTTTAGGCCTTCAAGAATAAAACAAATTGCAGAAGGACTTGGAGCAAATCCTGAAAAAGTTTTGAAAAACATTTTTGTTGCAAGAGCTTTTAATTCTGACCATCAGATTTTACTTTTGGAAAAAGTTGGTGAGATGATTAAAAATGGGGAGCCTATTAAATTAATGATTATTGATTCTTTGACAGCGCATTTTAGGGCAGAGTTTTCAGGGAGAGGACAACTTGCAGACAGACAGCAAAAGTTGAACAAGTATATTCACAATTTAATGAGTCTTGCAGAAAAACACAATCTTGCAATTTATGTTACTAATCAGGTTATGGCAAATCCTGCACAAATGTTTGGAGACCCGACGACGGCAATAGGAGGACATATTATTGGACACGCATCTACTTACAGAATGTATTTGAGAAGAGGAAAGAAAGATTCGCGTGTTGCAAAATTAATCGATTCTCCGAATCTTCCTGATAACGAATGTATATTCTTTGTTTCAAATGCAGGAGTTATTGATGGGGAGGAGTGATGAGAATTAATTTAGGTAGAAAAATTTTGAATATTTCTTTTACTAAAGAACCAAATCTTAAAAGATTAAGAAAAGAATTATCTGACTATTTTGCAAGAAATTTAATTGATGGAGTGAGGGTAGAAGAATTTGAATTGAGAAAAAATCCTGATGATTGGAAAATAATCCCTAAAAAACCTTCTATTATGGAGAGATTGTCTCCCGGAGATTATAGGAAAGACTTGGAAAGTATTGGTAAAAAATATGGAATAAACTATTTTGAATTTGCCTCTTGGTGTTATCGCCCAAGGAATATTTATTCTCCCTCAAAACAAATCATATCATAAACGGTTTTGTAGGAATGCATTTCTTTTTCAGAAAACCATAAGGGAATTTCTATTTTCGCGTCCTCTTCGTTTCCTGAGGCGTGAATTAAATTTCTAACCATTAAATTATTTTCATTTGCAAAATTTTTTGAGATGTGCGAAAAATCCCCGCGGATTGTTCCTGGGAGAGATTCATTTGGATAAGTTGAGCCTGTTATTTTTCTTGCGACGTTTATTGCATCAACTCCTTCAAAAACAATCGCTATCACAGGACCCTCTTTCAGATATTTTACTAATTCATTCCTAACATTTCTTCCGAATTTTTTTTCAACGTCTTTATATTTTTCGTCTAAATCATCACGATAATGCTTTCTTGCGAATTCTTCATCAGCCCAAACCATTTTCATTCCAATTATTTTCAATCCTGCATCTTCAAAACGCATTATTATCTTTCCAACGAGATTTCTGATTACTCCGTCGGGTTTTATCAAGACTAATGTTCTTTCTTTTTCCATTTTCATTTCTTGTCAGGATAGTTTTTAAATTTTGTTGTGGAAGAATTTTTTTTCTGCATTTTATTTTGTCGTCGATTCTTGGGTTATTCAGAAAAAGATTTATAAACCCTAATTTCTTAATTTAAAATATAGATTATAAGTAGTGATAAAAAAAGATGGTGACAAAAAATTCAAAAAAGATTTTGAGTGTTGTAATTTTTTCTGCAATTATTCTTTTAGCATTGCCAATAATTGTTGCAACAACTGCTGTTTTATTTGTTCCTGATGGGACCAACAGTTTTGGAACTGTTAATGAGGGAGTAACCCATTTTTATAACATTACAATTAACATAACTAGTTTGGCACTTGCAGAAAATGTTACAGAGGTTAACATTACATTGCCTTATGGATTTGTTTTTGATGACGGGACAAATAGAACAAATGGGGATTCTGTTGGAACTCAATCAAAAATTTATTTTGCGAATACCTCTAGCGTTTTAACATGGAATTCTACAGAATATTTAATTAATACTACTGTAAATGGAACTGGTAATTTAACAAGTTTTACTTTTAATGCAACTGCAGCACATCCTAGCCATTTTTCAAATCCTTATAACTTCACAGTTACTTTAAAGAATTCAACAGATAGTACTACTTATTCATATCTTAATGTATCTATCAATGACACAACTGCTCCAAACGTGACCGCTGCAGTATCCACTTCTGCTGTAAATTCTTTGGTTGTTGTGGCAACTATTACAGATAATCACAATGTAACTTCTTTGACATGTATTTCAGACAGAGATGGAACTGGGAATACTGTTATTACTAATGGGAATACTTCTTCTCAAACATTAACTGAAACAAGTTTGAATTGTGGGGGAAGTTATGATTATATCTTTACATGTACAGATTCTAATGGGAATGCAGGTTTCTCTACAAAATTGACAGCATATACATCTAATTGTACTGGAGGAGGAAGTGCTGCTGCAGGAAGTTCATCTGGTTCAAGCACAACAACTACTGTAACTACTTTTGCTGTTTCAACAGAACAAGCTGAAGCAGGTTATCAAAAAACATTAGCTTCTAATGAAAGAGTTAAGGTTATGGTTGGAAATGAGTATCATTATGTTACTGTTAAATCTATCTCAGAAAATTCAGCTACAATTGAAGTTGCAAGTGATCCTGTGACTTTGAGTTTAGATGTTGGTGAGAGTTCCAAAGTAGATGTTGATAATGATGGGATTTATGATTTGTATGTAATGCTTAATTCCATAACAGATGGAAAGGCAGATGTTACTGTTCAGAAAATATCTGAGCCAATTCCTGAAGGTGAAGGGCCTGTTTCTGGAAATGAGGAAACTTCTTCAGAAGAAACTGGAGAAGGAAGCAATTTGACTTGGTTGTGGATTGTAATAGGAATTGTTATAGTTCTTGCTATAATTGGAATGAGTATGAAGAAAAAGAAATAAATTCTTTAGAAGAAAATTTTAATCGCCATATCTTCAAGCATTCTTAATGAATCTGCTTTTTCGTTTTGACTCGTATTATTCCTGATTGTATCTTCATCTGTCATAGTTAGATTAAGAATCTTATACAGAAATTCTGCTCTTTTTTCAGGTTTATCTATTTCTAAACCTTGTGAAGCATAAACAGGTCCTAATTCTGTTCTTCTGATTGAAACATATTTTTCAATTTCTTCTTTTGTCCATGCCATATACTTTTTTTCATTTTATCTTTTAAAAAGATTATTGTTCTTGGAGATATATCTTAAAAATGCTCCCACGAGGAATCTCACACGAGAGCACATCTCTCGTGCACTTTGTTATTTGAAAGAATTTAAACTGATTACGCTCAATTTCTCATAATGCTCCCACGAGGAATTGAACCCCGATTTCAACGATTTTGCTTATCCCTAAGAGTATTATAATTTCTTTGAGTGCTCTATTTTTTAGTTTTCTTTTATACCGTAGCTTTTCTTTTTCTAAAAGAAAAACCCGTTTTCTAAAGAAAATTGGGCAACCGCAACGTTGTGTTCTATCCATTAAACTATGGGAGCATATATTTTAGAATAAAAAACTATTTAATATCTTTTCCTTATGACTTTTTATGGAAGTGATAGCTGATTTACAAATTCATTCTAAATATGCGAGAGCTACAAGTAAGAATATTTCTATAGAGAATCTTGAAAAGTGGGCGCGAATCAAAGGTTTAGATCTTTTGGGTGTGGGGGATTTTCAACATCCTCTTAGGAGAAAGGAAATTGACGAGAAATTAACAGAAGACGAACATGGAATTCTTAGAACTTCTTCAAATTCTGGTGTTGCTTTTTTGTGGCAAACAGAAGTTAGTTTAATGTATTCTCAAGATGGAAAAAGAAGAGCTGTTCATCTTTTAGTTTTTGCACCTAATACAAACATTGCAAATAAGATAACAGAATTTTTAGGAAGCAAGGGAAGACTTGATTATGATGGGAGGCCTATATTTGGAATGTCTGCTGTAGAACTTGTTAGAGAATTAAAAAAGATAGACGACAAAATAGAGATAATCCCTGCGCATTGCATGACGCCTTGGTTTGGTTTATTTGGGAGCAAGTCTGGTTTTGATAGCTTGAAAGATTGTTTTCAAGATGAAACAGATAAAATCTATGCAATTGAATCTGGCATGTCTGCAGATCCAGCAATGTTATGGAGACTTGAAGAAGTTGCTGGTGGGAAAGTTAATGTTGTGAGTTTTTCAGATGCACATAGCTTTTGGCCGTGGAGAATGGGGAGAGAAGCAACTATTTTTGGCATTCCTGAATTAACCTATGAAAATATTATTAAAGCGATTAGAACCGGAATTGGATTGAAGGCAACTATTGAAACTCCTCCTGAATATGGGAAATATCACTGGGATGGGCACAGGAATTGCGATTTTTCATGTGGACCTGAGAAGACAAGAGAACTTAACGGGATTTGTCCTGTGTGCAAAAAACCGATGATAATTGGGGTGGAATACAGGATTGACGAGATTGCAAAATATCCTCTTGGATTTGAAGCAAAAAATTCAAGAATTTATTACAAACTATTACCTCTTCATGAAGTTATTGCTTTGGCGACTGGAAATGGAATGAATACTACTAAAGTTTGGAGTGTTTATAATTCTCTCATAATGGAATTTGGAAATGAATTTAATCTTCTTCTTAAAGTTCCAAAGGAGAAGATAGCTAAATTCTCAGACGAAAAGCTTGCAGACTTAATCTTAAAAAATCGTGAAGGAAAAATAAAAGTAAAACCCGGTTATGATGGGGAATATGGTGTTGCTCAGATTGGAGAAAAACAAGTTACTTTGTGATTAATTTTTTGTCTTCACAAATTTATAATGAGCATTAGAAGTTTTTGTTTTGCATTTTTCACAAGCATTTTTTAAAGTATAAGAATTACAAGACTTGCATTTTTTTAGTTTCATAAGAAATTATTTTTTGAAACAAGATTGTTTAGGTATTCTTTAAGTCTAGGATGAAATGAAACTGAGAAATGTTTTTCAAGTTCTTCTGGATTTACCCATTTCACTTCTTTTATTTCTCCTCCTGCTTTCAATTTACCTTTAGTGACTTCACATAAAAAATAAATTGATAAAAAATCTCTTCTTTCTTCATAAGTTTTTGCAAAAACTGCTCCAAGATTTTTTACTTCAAATCCTGTTTGTTCTTTAATTTTTTCTTTTAATAGCTTATTTATTTCTCCGTCTTTAGAAACATTGTCTCCTGGAAAACACCATGATAGTTGTGGGAAATAGGGATCGTTTTCTCTTCTTCCAATGAGAATTTTTTTTGTTTTTGGGTCAAAAATTATTCCCAATACAATAACATTAAACTTATTTAACGTTGGTTTTTTCATAAAATTAGAGAATGAATATTACTTTTAAAGGTTTCGTTATTCTGTATTATCTTAACAATAGTTAAAACTACTTTCATTTACTTCTCTTTAATGCTAAAATCCATTTCTTGTTTTTTAGCCTCTTTTTCTATTTTCAATATGGTTTCTTTTAAAGAATTATCAGCGGTTTTTAAATCTCCTGACTCTTTTTTTAAGATGTATCTTCCTGCTGAAATGTATTTGATTTCTACTTCGTTTATGTCAAGAATTTTCTTTATTAAATCTACTCCTTCAGGATTTGTGCTTTTTAATATAATTTCTTTTTTTACAATGTATTTTTTTTGTTTTTGTGCCTTTAATATTTCTAAAATTCTTTTAGCTTTTTCTTTACCGACGAGTTTTTCAAGTTTTTTTGGGTTTTCTTTGGATTCTTGTAAGAAATCATAAACTTTTTCTGTTTCTGAGATTTCTTTTATTATTTTTTCTCCATCCTCTCCTAGAATCTTCTTTAATATGCTTTTGGAACTTTCTTCTTGTTTATTTTCTTCAAGTTTTTCTTTTTTTTCTTTTAGAGTAACTCTTCTTAAAGATAAATCTATTCTATCTCTTGAAATTCTTAGAACTTTGCAAATAATTTTCTTTTTTGGAACAACATAATCTCTCAAGTTCCTGATTCTTCCAGGGGCGATTTCGCTGAGAACTATGCTCCCTTCTACTTCTTTTCCGTTTAGAGATATTCTTACGAATACTACTGTCCCAACTATCCTATCAACAGTGCATAAAACTATGTCTCCTTCTTCTAGATTTGTCATAGAAATATTATAATAATTTGGTTTTTAAGAGTTGTGATTACTTTTTCAAATGTTTTTTTAATCTTCTAACTTGTGAAAAAACTCTATCTTTTTCTCGCATTGCTCTTTTGTCCTGTTTATTTTTTTCAAGATGTTTCTTTATATTCTCTAACTTTTCTTCTGTATTTTTTATATCAGGAATTATGTAAATTTTTTTCTCTTTTAATATTTGTGAAATTTTTCTGTTGAATTCTTTTGAATGTATTTTTTCCTGTCTTAATTTTTCCCCTATTTTTTCTGCAGTAAGTCCTTTTTCTGCTAGTTCAATTACTTTCTTCTCAAATTCTTCTTGTGTTGTTTTTGTCATATTTAATAAATAAGAAATTCGTTTAAAAATATTTGCATTAGGAAATCTTTAAAAGAGTAATGACTTATAATTTTATATAGCCCTATAGTACAGTGGTCAAGTATGCAGCCCTTTGGGATGTTAAACATGTAGAAAGGCTGAGACCCAGGTTCGAATCCTGGTAGGGCTATTGCCTTTTCCTACTCATAGAAATGCGGGTGTGCCGGAGCGGTCAAACGGGCGAGATTAAGGCTCTCGTAGCTTAGTGCTTGCAAAGGTTCGAATCCTTTCACCCGCATTATATAAATTCTTTTAAACTCTTTTTTATATAGGTTAAAATGGATTTTTATTTGCAAGGTAAAAAAAGAAGAAAAGATATTTATGATTTTTTTATTAAATGTGATAAGGATTGGACATTGGGGGATTTTATGCAAGAGATAAATCTTTCTCCTAAAAGCATTTTTCATTTAGAAGGAGATTATATTCATTTGAAAGAAAAGATACCTTCTAAAGAGCTTAGAAATAATTCTATTTTCAAACATGATGCTTATGCATTTTTTACTTTACATTCAACACTTTATCGAGGCATAAAAATCTTACAAATTCGTGACAGAGGAATTGGAGCACAAGCATTAGGGCAAATTTTGAATCCTATTTTTAGGAAAAAAACAAAACTCTCTAATTAATGCCTATATCTCCCTCTTTTTTCTACGGCTTTTAATCTTTCAAGAACTTTTTTTGATTCTGTTTTATTGTCTTTTGAATATCCTTTTGATATCTCGTCAAATAATGCTCCCCAATGTTGAAAATGTTTTGCTTCTAGGGCTTGTTTAAGTAAATGCAAATCAACTGCTTTGTCTTCTAATTTGTGGCTTATATATCCAAGTCCGAAATCTATGAAATAAATTTCATTATCTTTCAAAATCATATTACTTGTTGTTAAGTCGCCGTGGATTATGTTTGCATCGTGAAGTTTTGCTATTGCTTCACCAATTTGTTTGCAGATTTGTTTTTGTTTTGATAAAGGGAATTTATTCAAATTTTCTGAAAGTTTTTTTCCTTGAATGAACGGTATTTTTATTTTGAAGTTGTTGGCCCCACCCTCCAGCGCTCCGCTCCCTCTTCCACCAGCCCAAGAAGTTGTTAATGGAGAAGGGGCATTGATAATTCTTGAAGCTTTTTCTAGAAGTTTAATTTCTGATTTTGTTCGTGATTTTCGTATTTTGTCGTCGAGGATTTTGATTCTGTATGATTTAGGTATTCTGTCCTTAAGTACATAATTATCTTTTTTGTATATTATGGCTTCTGCTGCTTGTTGAAGTTGTTTCATTTTATGTCTTTATTTATTTCTCTTTTCATTTCAAATATGATCTTGTTTCCTGATTTTTTTAATGATTCTAATTTTTCCTTAAGAATTATAATTATTTGTTCTTTATTTTCTTTTTGATTCTCTAATTTATTGAACTCATTAAAAATTTCTCCCTCAATTTCTGTAAAATTTCTTATGTAATTTGATAGGTTTATCCTTTGTAAATAAATTGGGCTTGTTAAGACAAGAAAATTTTTTCTTTCTTTTTTCATATTTTCTATAAGTTCTTTTATTTCATTTTTCCCGTTTATTTTTTTGATTGATAATCTATATAGCCTTATGTTTTTTTCTATATTTTCCACTATCTTCTCAAAATATTCTATTTTTTTCTTGAAAAACAAATCTCTTTGTTGATATCTTTGTGTTAATTTATGGTTTAAATATGGACTGATTAAACTACCAAAAAGAATTCCTATTACTCCTACAAGAATTGTCAGAATACTTATGTTTATGGCCATGAGAAATATACTTTTGTTGTGTTTTAAAGACTATCTGGTTATTTGGAAGGGGTGAAAATCAAATTAATTTTTTGTCTCGCTCAGAAACGCATCATTTTCTTTTTGCCGAACTTTTTTGCAAGTTTCATTAATTTTTTCTGGTCAAAATTTCCTGTTTCCATTCCTTGTAAATCAGAAGAGCCTTTAATCATTTCATTTAACATTTTGTATTGTTTTAGCAAAGCTCTTAAATCACTGTTATTCACTCCTGCTCCTTTTGCAACCCTGTTAATTCTTGAAGTTCCTGTTTTATCGTCGTCAAACAAGTCAGGATTTTGTCTTTCTTCAAGAGTCATGGATTTTATAATGTGTTCCCATTTTGCAATTTTTTGCTGTTGATTCTCCATCAAATTTTCAGGGATTTTTGCATTTCCTAATCCAGGAATCATTGACTTTATCTTATCAAAACCACCCATAGAGTTCATTGCCTTAACCTGCTCAATAACATCATCCATTGTGAGTTTTCCTTCTTCAAGGCGTTTTTGCATTTTTTCCCTGGAATCTTCATCAGTAATTGATTTTATCTTCTCAATTAAATTCTGCAAATCCCCCATTCCAAGAAGTCTTGACAAGAAAGATTCAGGGTTAAATTCTTCAATGTCATTTATTTTTTCTCCTGTTGTTATGAAGTAGACTCCGACTTCACCGCTCTCGGATGAAAGCTCTGCACATGCTGTTAAAGCTCCACCACCTTTTGCAGTTGAATCCATTCTTGTGATGATTACGCCTGAGATGTTTACAGAGTTTTTGAAATCTTTGGCTTGTTGTTTTGCAGCCTGTCCGATATCTGCAGGCATTATCAATATGGACTCTGTTGGTTTTATTTCAGAATTTAATTCTTTAATTTCTTTTACTAATTCCTCATCAAGATTATGTCTTCCTGCTGTGTCAATCAAGACTAAATCATAATCTTTCAAATCTTTCTCAAAATTCTTCCAGGTTTTAATAGGATCATTTTCTTTCAAGCTCACAAAAACATTTAGATTATTTTTTTTTGCTAATTGATATAATTGCTCTTTTGCAGCAGGACGATGAACATCTAATCCAACTAAAGCTACTTTGTGTCCTCTTTTTGCAAAGTAATTTCCAAGTTTTGCAATTGTTGTTGTTTTTCCTGCCCCATACAAACCCAAAAGAAGAATTCTGTTTTGAGATGATGAAGATAATTTTAGCTGTTTATATTCTCCAAGAATTTTTAATAGCTCATCGTGAAGGAGTTTTATTATGTGTTCTTTTTTATCAATTTCTTTTATTCTCTCATCAAAAGCAGTTTTCTTTATTTTGTCTGTAAGTTCTTTTACAAGATGAATATTTACATCGGCTTCAATTAGTGCTCTTTGTAAATCCCGGACTATTGAATCAACAAGATTTTTGTCCAAGAAAATTGCATTTGCTATCTTGTTTGTTGCCTTTTTTAGAACTTCTCCTAATCGTTCAAGCATAAATTAAGGAGGAAAGAAAGAGTTATTAAAGTTTTGGTGAGGGGGGAAGAATTAAAAAGATGGAAGATTTATTTTTTACATGAAAGAAAAAGACACTCATAGTTATAGGGGATGGTTGAATTCAGATAATTTTGTAAAAAGAGCTTTTGCTGTACTTGGTTATAGTTGGATTGCAATGTTAATTATTTATGGAGGTTTGATTGTTTTGATATTCCTTTTTTATCTTTTGACTTCTTTCTTTTCATAATCCCAATCTCTCAATGAATTTTTCCTTATCAAACGGTTCTATTTTGTTGTATTCTTGTCCTGTGCCCAAATATAGTATTGGTTTTTTTGTTACATATCCCACGCTGAGAGCTGTTCCGCCTTTGTCATCTATATCTGCCTTTGTTAAAATTATGCCGTCTATTCCTATTGAAAAATTAAAACTTTTTGCTTGTTCTATCATGTCGTTTCCTGTTAAACTTTCTCCTACAAAGATTTTCAGATCAGGCTTGCAAACTCTTGAAATTTTTTCTATTTCTTTTATTAAATTTTTTGCAGTGTGCATTCTTCCTGCCGTGTCAATAAGAACACAATTAACAAGATTCTTCTTTGCATAATTTATTGCATCAAATCCAACAGAAGCTGGATCAGAACCATATTCGTTAGATATTATTTTTACTCCCAGTTTTTCTCCATGTATTTTTAACTGTTCTATTGAGGCTGCTCTGAACGTATCTGCTGCAGCGATAACACAAGAAATTCCTTTTTCCTTGAGGAGGGATTCTGCTATTTTTGCAATTGTTGTTGTTTTTCCTGTCCCATTGATTCCACAAAAAAGAATGACATATGGTTCTTTGGACTGGTCTGAGATTTTTTCTTTAATTTTCTCTTCAATCCTAAATGGATTTATTAATATCTCCCTTATAATTTCCTTGAAAGAATCTTTTATTTCTTCCTCAATTTCTTTCTTTAAAAATTCTTTTCCAATTATTTTTTCTTTTAGTTCTTTTATTATTTTTTCAGTAACTTCAAGAGCTACATTGTTTTCCAACAATAAAGTTTCAAGTTCTTCAGAATAAATCTCAAATTCTTTTTCAGAGATTTTTACTTTTTGGATTTTTGAAGTTATCTTCTTGAAAAAAGATTCGTCTCCTGGTTTTTCTCCTTGTTCTTCAGGTTTGGTATCAATATCTTCTAATTTTTCCAGTCTGTCCAAATCGATTTTTATTTTTTCAACAAATTTTGCTTCTCCTCTAAGGATTTTATCTATATCTCCTCCTTGTTGAATTTCCTTTCTTCTCTTTTCCTCCTCCAAGGTTTCTTTGTCAAACTCGGGCTTTTCTTCTTTTTCAACTTCTTCTGAAAATTTATGAGTCCAATTTTTTAATTTTTCTTTTAGTTTTCCAAACATTGTACTTGTTCTCTTAAGAGTTATCTAATTTATAATATTTTCTCATTAATCAGAGGATATAAATTTTTATAAAGAATGATGTTTTTGGTTTGAAATAAAATGAAGGGTGTATTAGTTGTTTTGGATGGAATAGGAGATTTAGACTGCAAGCAGTTAAATGGAAAAACTCCTCTTGAAGCAGCTGAAATGCCTAATCTTGATTTTTTGGCAACAAGAGGAGAAATGGGTTACATGTATCCTGTTCGTCCAGGGTTTATTCCAGAATCAGATGAAGCAATTGTTTCAATTTTTGGGAACCAATTAATTTCAAGTACAAGAGGGCAATTGGAAACGAGAGGAACAGATATTAAAATTGTTAGGGGAGATTTGGCTCTCAGAGCTAATTTTGCAACTATTGACTCTTATGAAAAAGGAAATATTATTGACAGGAGAGCTGGGAGAACTTTGACAAATGAAGAAGCAGAAACTCTTTCAAAGGCTTTGAATAAAATAAAACTTTCATGTAAATTTGTTTTTAAGTCCACGATTCAACATAGAGGTGTTTTGGTTTTCAAAGGAGGTTTTTCAGACAATATTGCAGGGAATGACGCGACTTATGACCAAGGAAAATCTAAAGATGTGGAGAAAATAAAACTTTGCCAACCTCTTGATGATGATGAAAATTCTCAATATACTGCAAATGTTGTTAACGAATTTTTAAGCCAGGTTTATGATGTTTTGAATAATCATCCAATAAATGAAGAACGGAGAAAAAGAGGTTTGTTACCTGCGAATTTTATTTTAATTCGTGGAGCAGGAATTGAAGTTCCTAATCTGAATCAATACAAAGATTGGTTATCTGTTTCTTACATGCCTTTAGAGATTGGTTTTTCCAAGACAAGTGGAATGGAAGTTTTCTCTTTTGAATATCCTAAGTTGAAAACATTTGATGTTTATGAAAATCTTTATGAAGGGTTGAAAAAAGCTTGTAATTTTTCCATAAAAACTTTGAAAAAAAATCATGGGAAATTTGATTATGCTTACATTCACATAAAAGAAACAGATTTGCCTGGACATGATAATAAACCTCTTGAAAAAAAGATGATGTTTGAATTTATTGATAAAACTCTTTTTAAATTTTTAAGGAGCTTTGCCCCTCCAAAAGAGATTAAAGTTGTTGTTACAGGAGACCATTCAACTCCTTGCAAATTGAAGAATCATTCTGCAGATCCTGTCCCTGTTTTATTTTATAATGGAACTCTTCCAAAAGAAAAGAAGAAATTTTCTGAAAAACAAGCTCGCCTCGGGACATTGAAAAGAATAGATGGGAATGAGCTTTTGAAAAAGGTGGGGTTTGTTAAATGAGCGTAAAGAGATGAAAAACATTTAGTTTCCCAAAGAAGATTTATAGAGCATCTTGAGAGGGTTTCTGAGATTGTGGCTTCCTGGCTTGAATGGAAAAGAAATATTCTATCATAACAATTATTAAAAATACCTTTTCTTGTTTAATTGTATGATAGTCTTGGATATTGAAACAAGTGGAACTGATTTTCTTAAATGTGGTATTTGTCAGATAGGAGCAATTGATTTGGAAACTCTTGAAGAATTTTTTGAAGAAGGAAGAATTGATGACGAAGACGAGATTGTTAATATTGGGAAGGATAAATTGGCTTGTTTAGAAGTTTTAGGGAAAACAGAAGAAGAATTAAGAGATAATACTAAGCAAAGTCAGAAAGAGTTATTATCTAAATTTTTTAAGTGGATAGAAAAGAGATCTACTAATTTTTTTTTATGTCATAATCCTGTTTTTGATTTGGCTTTCTTAAATAATAAGGCTTCTAAATACGGAATTGAAAGAACATTTCATCATAGAAGTTTTGATTTACATACTGTTGCTCAAATGAAGTTTTATGAATTATATCATCTTTTTTCTATTAAGGATAATGAAGTTAAGATGGGTCTGAAGAATATTTTAAATTTTTGTGGAATAGAGGATAACAGGAAATTTCATAATTCTCTTGAAGATGCCAAAATAACTGCAGAATGTTTTTCAAGATTGTTAGAGGGGAAGAATATCTTTCCAGAATATTCTAAATTTGAAATTCCTGATTATCTAAAACGATGATAACTTTTAATGATATTTATGAAGCTGAAAGAAAGGAAAGATTTTCAGAACAATTGCAAAAACTTCCCAAGACTTTTATTATGGATGTTGCGAATTACTTTCGTGAAAAGAAAGAAATGGCTGCAAAGGAAGATGATGATTTTTCAGAAGTTATTGTCAGGACAAAAAAACAACTTGAAAATGCAGTGACTCTTTTTAGAGCTTTGATAAGGGTTAGGAGAAAGAAAATTCTGAATTTGGTTTCTGTTGCGGCAGAGACAGGAATTTCAAAGCAGGATTTTGAGAATATGCTGACTTTTGAGAAAATTCTTTTTGAAGATTTGATGAAATGCATAGATTCTTCTGATAGACAACTTGACGAGACTTTGAATGGAAAGAAAGAAGAAAAAGATGATGGGTTGGTTATTTTCAAGGAAAATGTCGGAGAGTTTGTAAGTTTTGAAGGAGAGAAACTTGGGCCTTATGAAAAAGGACAATCTGTAAAGCTTCCAAAGGATATTGCTAAGATTTTAATTGAAGATGGGAAAGCTGAGAAATTTGTAAAGGTTGAAGAAGGATAATTTTTTAAATAAGGGATTTCTTGTTTTTTTATGAATTTTGTAAGCAGAACTGTTACTGGAATTATCATGATTATTGTTGGTTTGGTTTTGGTGGTTGTTTCTCCTTTTTCAAAGTATCTCACATTGATTTATGGAATTCCTTTATTGGTTTTGGGAATATTTGTTTTTCTT
>JAUYIO010000035.1 GCA_030688225.1 Nanobdellota archaeon | reverse complement strand
AGGAGATAAATAATTTATTTTTTATTTTTTATTTTTTATAATTTTTGAGATTGAAAGTATTCTTGAACAATTCAGGAAAGAAAATTGAATAAACAAATTTAAAAAACCATTTTCTTTATTATATCCAAGGCCCGTTAGTCTAATGGCAGAACACCTCGTTTACACCGAGGAAACGAAGGTCCGATTCCTTCACGGGCCATATCTTAAATTATGTTGTTTCTTCTAAGTAGTTACAAATAGTAACATTTATAAAGTTTTGAGTCTCTAATATTTTATGAAAACACAATATCAGATAGCAAGAGAAAAATCTGAAAGAGATTACTGGAAATTGCAAGAAGCATTAAGAACTACAAAAGGCCAACGTTTTGCAGGACCAACTGATTATGCATTTTACGAAAGATTTTCAGAAAGAACAAAACCAAAAACTGCAAAAGTTTACAAGGATAAAGAAATTTCATTAGTCTATAATCCATCTCACAATTACATAGTTGGTAGTGCAGCCTAATTAATTTTTTAAATTGAGAATTCTATCATTAAACATTGCGTGGATAGTTTATCGGTAGAATATCTCGTTGCCAACGAGGTGAGCCGGGTTCAACTCCCGGTCCGCGCATATTCTTGTTTATCTTCACTACCTGTGTAATTATATAGTTACAACAGAATAGAAAAGTTTATAAACGAGTTACCCTCACTTCTATAACACTAAAATGTCAAAAATAAAAAACGCAATAAAAATTGGAAGTGTTTCAGCATTAACTCTATTCGGAGCTGAAAATGTTTTATCTAATCCTACAGATCCCCTTCCAGAAGGAACAGAAATAAAATCAGTTCCCGCAACAATCTTTATGGGAAGAGGACCAATGGTTCCCCCATTCGGAAAAAGCCCTTCTGCAGAAGAAGTTCTTGACCATGCTACATATCATATCTTACCTAAAGACACAACAAAAGTTGATTCTTCTAAAACTGATTTAGTTAAAGCAAAAAGAAATTTTTTAAGAACAAGTAATCCATGGTTTAGAATTGAAGATGGAGAAACTTTTGGGCTTACACTTCACAACCTTGTTTTAACACCTTATACTAATATGAGCATGGATTCTTTAGTTAATGCAGATTTAGGAGATGTTCATTACAAAGCTATGAATGCAGAAGAAGCAACAAGAAATATAATCAAAGCTCGTCAAAAAAGAGGGGTAAGTACAGGAAACTATTGGGACAGATTAAAAGAGATTAAAAAAACAAATACTTTAAGCGACAGCTTATATAATAAATCTGCAAGAATATTAACAAAAGCTCTTGAGAACAAAATTTTCTCAGCAGAAGAAGACAGCTCACTTACTGAAGTTGCAGAAGGGATATATGCTTTAATTCCTAAAAACAAAGACAACTCAGAATCAGGGAATATTTATATTCAAGTTACAAAAAGCAAAGACAAAAACCCAAGAGTAAATATAATCGGTGTTGAAAGTTTCTTGGTTGGAACAAACCTAAACAACTATGATCCAACAGGAAAAGACTCAACAAAAGATGGCTCTACTCCAGTAGTTTTATACACTGCTCCTCAACTATTCAACAAAATGTCTGAACCTACAGCAAATAGAAATTCTGCAGAAGGCGGATTAGGTTTAATCGTAGGTGCTCACGCAGGACAAGTTAATGGTGTTGATTTAGGAGCGATCTATAGAAATGTCGCACTTGTTGCAAACGCAAGCCTTGGCTTATATGAAAACTTGAATGAAATCACAGGACCTGTTTCACAAACAGGAATGAGAGGAAAAGTAAGAACAAATAATTCAAACTACAAAGCAGTTGGAGCTCTTTTTGAATATCACGGAGAAAAACATTTCATCGGAGCAGGTGTTAATTTATGGAATAATGATTATGAAAAAGAAGTAATAATAGAAAGATCTAACGGAACAGCTAAAAGAGATTCAGAACCTATTGAGAAAAAATCTGCATTAGCTTTCCAATTAGCTGGAGGAAGAAAAATAAAAGATAATCTTTACGGAAAAATTAAATACGACACTAACAGAGGAGTTTCTGCTGGTGTAGAATACCACTTTGGAAAATGAATACAACAAAAATTTTAACATTCCTTGCATTGAGCATTTTTTTAGTTAGCACAGCAAATGCTTTGATTGTAATTGATGCTCAATGGGAAAACGGAGCTACAACTCTTGAAATAGAAAAAGGAGAAGTTGCAGTATTTGACGTCTATTTTGTAACTTACGACTATCCTATGAATGTGGAAGTTGCGTTATATGATTCAAACAACAGATTAATCCACGTATTTATAGACTCTGAAACAGAAGATTATTTCTTTGAACATGCTTACACAATAAGCAAAGCGATTATAGGAGAAGAACTCTCTGTAGGCACTTACAAAGTAAAAATAAGTGGTTCTGATGCAGACAACGATTCAGACACAATATCTTTAACTTTAAAAGTTATCTCTCCTTCAGGAGACGATAACAACGGACAAGATGACGATGATGAAGACAAAGACGATGACAAAAAATCCTCTTCAAGCAAAGAAAGATATTACGAAGACGATTTTGACAGACAAAAATATTTAGACCAATTCCAACCAAAAACAATAAACCTTGACGAAGACACTGAACAAACAGATGATTCTTCAAAGAGCTGGGTTATCTGGATAATTGTTGGATTGATAATCCTTGTAATTCTTATAATGATTCTTATCTCTTTAGGAAGATAAAATGAAAAAAAAGCTTATTGCATTAATAGGAACAAGTCTGTTTCCTCTTGGATGGATTTTAGGAAATCATCCTACATTAAATGATGAAGTAAGAATATTTAGAACAGAAAATGGGGTCAGAATTATAAGAACTTATGAAGAAGGCAAACAAGACAAGATTTACGTTCAATCTCCTGATGATTCAACAAAATTTATCGTGCCTGAGAAATATTTTGAACAAAAAAATATTGGAGAAAAGGACAGAGATGTTGAATATACAAAAATAAAAAGATTGGTTAAGTGGTAAAATATTCAAAGCAAAAATAAAAATTCTCTCACCAAATTCCTCTCTTTTAAATATTGTTGTAATACAAGAATAGCATCTTATTCTTGGTAAAACTTATAAGGAATAATTGATTAGGAAAGACATGAAAAACGTCCTTGTTGCAGACATAATGACAAGAAGTCCTGTAACAATAAAACCTGACACAAACCTCATGGAATGTGCAAGGACAATGGTTAAAAAAAGAGTCGGAAGTCTTCTGATAATAGATAAAAAAGATAAAAAAAAGTTGCGTGGTTTCTTAGACCAAAAAGATATCTTGTGGGCATTAATTAAAAAATCAAAAGAAGATTTGTCAAAAATAAAAGCCATAGATATCTCCTCAAGAAAAATAGCAACAATAAAACCTTCTGCAACAATAAACGCAACAATAGACAAGATGAAAAAACTAAAATTTGAAAAGTTCCCAGTAATTCATAACGGAGAACTTGTTGGAATAATCACAATAAGAGATATATTAAATTTCCATCCTGAATTCTATCCAGAATTAGAAGAATTTGCAAAGATAAAAGAAGAAACAAACAAACTAAAGAGATTAAAACTCGCAAAAAAAAGAGAAGTGATAGAAGGTGTTTGTGAAGAATGCGGAGAATATAACACGCTCTACAGAGAAAATGGCATCCTTATTTGTGATTCCTGTAGAAGCAAAATATAAAAAATTGAATAAAAGAAACCAATACCAAAGAATTTTTAAAGATATCTCTTATTATATAATGAATGGCAGAAAAAGATACTATCTTCTCAAGCAGTGTCAAAAACACAGGGATTTTTTCTTTCTCAGATTTCTATAAATTTTGTTATGACTGGCTTACAGAAGAGACAGAATTAGAAATTGAAGAAAGCAAATACAAAGAAAAACTAACAGGAACATCCAAATTCATAGACATAGAATGGAATGGAACAAGAGAAGTGACAGATTATTTCAAATTTGATATTAAAGTTGAATTCAAGATAGAAAACATGACAGAAGTAGAACTTGTAAAAGATGGTGTAAAAATGAAAACAAACAAAGGTGCTGTTCAGGTAAAAGTAAAAGGAACTCTTGTCAGAGACTACAAGGGAAAATTTGAAACAACGCCTTTCAACAAATTTTTAAGAAGCACTTATGAAAGATGGGTAATTCCTTCAAGAATAGAAGATTATGAAGAAAAACTCTTCGGTGATTGTGATGAATTTCTTTCTCAAGTAAAAGCTTTTCTTGATCTGGAAGGAAAAAGGTAATTCCTAAATACCGAAATCCTTATATATAAATAATTTTTAATTTTAAGATGAATAAAAAGATTATTTTTTTTGTGATAGTATTGTTAATTATTCCTTCAATTTCTGCATTAAATCTTAAAGTTGAAAAACAAAGTTCTGATGAAGTTTTAATCATTGCTTCTGGAATACCGGCTGTTTTTGATTTGCAGATAAAAAACTTAGGTTCAACAGAGGATGTTTATTTTTATAACTTGTTAGGATTTGATATGCAGCCAAAAGGAATGACAGAACTAAAAGGAGGCGAAACAACTAATGTGCAATTAAAAATTTCGCCTATCGGAGAGATTGGAAGTAGAGGATATTATACAATGCAATATTACATAAGAGGAACAACTGGAGAAATAAAACAAGAACTAACATTCAAAATAATAGACTTAAAAGAAGTTTTTGACGTCGGGACAGGAGAAATTGACCCTGGAGCAAACTCAATTGAAATATATCTTTACAACAAAGTAAATTCTGATTTTGGAAATGTGAAAGCTGAATTCTCCTCTCTTTTTTTCAGATTTACAAAAGAGTTCTCTCTAGGCCCAAAAGAAAAGAAAACATTTGAAATTGAATTAAAACCAGAAGATTTTAACAAGTTAATTGCAGGTTTTTATACCGTAAAGGCAGAAATAAACACAGGAGAAAAAACAATAACCTCTGAAGGAACTTTAAAATTCGCAGAAAAAAACTTATTAGTAACATCTGAAGAAAATTACGGATTTATTATTTACACAAAAATAATAGAGAAAGCAAACAAAGGAAACACTATTGAGAAAACAGAGACAACAATAAAGAAGAACATATTGTCAAGATTATTTACAACTTTAAGCCCTGAACCTGATTATGTTGAAAAAAAAGGATTTAATGTTTATTATACCTGGAGCAGTGAGGTGAAACCAGGGGAAACATTGAAAGTGACGGTGAAAACAAATTGGTTTTTCCCATTATTAATAATATTCTTCATAGTGGTGATTGTAATTTCTGTTAAAAAATTCTCAAAAACAAATTTAATATTGAGAAAGAAAATTTCTTTTGTAAATGCAAAAGGTGGAGAGTTTGCATTGAAAGTAAGTATTTTTGTTAAAGCTAAAAAATACATACAAAAAGTGAATTTGACTGACAGACTTCCTCCTTTAACAAAAATTTATGAGAGATTCAGTGGAGAAAAACCTTCAAAAATAGACGAGAAAAACAGGAAGCTTGAATGGTATTTTGAAAAGTTAGCACCAGGTGAAACAAGAGTTATATCATACATAATTTATTCAAAGATAGGAGTTCTTGGACGATTTGCTCTCCCTCCTGCAACAGCAATATTTGAAAAAGACGGGGACTTCAACAGCGAGGAATCAAACAGGGCTTACTTTGTAACAGAACAAAGAGGGAAAGAGGAAACAGACGAATAAATTTTTCTAAGAATAAAATCAGGGGATTTTACAATCCCCTTTTATCCCTCCACCAAGAATCGAACTTGGGATCTCCCGGGAACTGCTTGAGTCTGGCTTATCAGATTTCATAGTTATCCTTAAAGGAGGAATCTCCATCCTAGTTATTAACAAACTACAGCCAGGCGCTCTAACCACTGAGCTATGGAGGGTAAAATAAGAAGATGAAAAGTGTTTTTAAAATTATTGATGTCAATACTTGATAAAATAAACTATCCTGTCAATCTCCGAAATGTTTAAAAACTTTTTATTTCTAAAATTAATATCTCAAAATGAGATAAAAACGAGGTACAATGGTAGAAGAATTTGGCGAGGACGAATTTATCGACGACGATTTCGAATCCGAAATTGACGGTCTAAATCTTGACGGATAATTCTTTTTTCTTTTTATTCTTTATTTTAATTTTTTATTTCTAACGTGAGTTCATTATTTTGTTTATCCAACTCGTCATAACCATAATCCAAAACAAACCTTAATTCATCCACACTTATTTTAGGGACCCAAACATTTGTCAAACTAATTGTATTTCCAAATC
>JAUYIO010000013.1 GCA_030688225.1 Nanobdellota archaeon | reverse complement strand
CAGAAAAACTTCTTTTATCCGACCAACGAAAACTCACGAAATTAAAATTTCGTCCAACAAAGGATAAAAGGCTTCGCCCAAATCTTTCTGATTTATATTCGGGAGTTTCGTAGAATTATTTTTTCCAAACTATATGGCCATTAATATTATCCTTCTCATAAACTTCTAGAACATCTTCGCAGAATTTCATTAATTTCTTATCCTCATTCTTTTTTGCTAATTCATAAAGTCTTATAAACATTCTTTTTCCTGTTTCTGTTTGTTTGTAATACTTTTTCTGAAAATTATGCTGGGCGCATAATGTTTGACCATTCTCAATTTCGGCTTTTCCGCCCAATTCTTTGGGTTTTATGTGGTCTGCTTGAATTTCTATCCCATCAGCCCGGCCTCTACCACAAATCACACATTTGTAATTATCTCTCTTAAAAATTTCTTCTTTTTGTGCAGGAGTAAAATCTTCAAGTTTCCTATTATTTACAAAATCAGGGTCGTATTTGTAGATTCCCTTTGAGATTTTGATTAATTGGCCTTGTTGTGCAAGTTTTCTTATTCCCCTATCAGGGTCTCTGAAAATTTTCCCTGTTCTTTTATTATATTCATGGACTACCCAATCAACAATTTCTGGGTGTTTAATCTCTCTTTTTGGATTTTTCCTAAAATACTCCATAATCAAGTTTGATTGATTAATTTCTTCTTTAGCTTTTTCGATTACTTCAGGGTCTTTTTTTACCATTTTTTGTTCACTTTGTTATATTAAGTAATTTTTTATTTAAAAGTTTTGCTTCTTCAAAAATTCTCTTTTTAGCAATATTACAATATTCGTCATCAACTTCAACACCAATCCCTTTTCGGTCATGTATCGCTGATGCTATCATTGTTGAACCACTTCCCATAAAAGGGTCTAAAACAACATCCCCCACAAAACTAAATAGTTTTATACATCTCTTTGGTAATTCTACCGGAAATGGCGCTGGATGTCCTCCCGCCCCTTTTTTGCTTTGACCATTAAAAGTCCAAACTCCATTTGTCCAATCCATAAATTCTTGTTTGGTAATATCATTTTTTTTGCTCCCGCTAGTTTTCTTCCAACTATCCTTGTACAAAATTAGAATCAATTCTACCGGTGCTATTACATAGGGTGCAGAGGCTCTAAGCCACGAACCCCAAGCTGTTCTTCTAGAAATATTTCCCTCATTCCAGATTATAGTGGAATGATATTTGTAACCAATTTTTTTTGCGATTGTTGTTATGTCTGCGCCTACACTTTGTTGTCCACCTTTATTTTTATCTAATGGAATGTTTAAGCATAATCTTCCATCATTTTTTAACCATTCAAAACAACGAGATAACCATTTATCAGTAAATTCTAAATATTTTTCATAGGTTATTTGGTCATTATGAGAATTATATTTTATATCTACATTATACGGGGGAGAAGTAACAATTAAATCAACACTCCCTTTAGGAATTTCATCAGTTAAGAGAATATCATCTTTGATTATCTTAACTTTTTCATGATTTAAAAAAACATTATTCCTCATTTTAGCACCTATAATAAACTAAGTCTTATCATTATATATAAAGTTATTGAAAGCCAATGTCCTCTTTTTATGAAAAGAAATAAAAGGTTGAATTCTATCTAAAATTAATGACTTTAACATTAATTGAATTATTAGGTTTAGGTGGTTTTGTATTAGGAGTTATTAATCTTATTTTATTGTGGGCAAAACATAGAAAAGATAAGCCTATAATAAAGATAGAAAAGAACATCTACAAAAAATATCTTAAATTTGAAGAATTAAATCCTAAAGATTATGCCAATAAGGTTATGCAAGGAGAACTTAATGATGCTTCAAAATATGGAATTAGAAATCTCGTTGTAGATATAACAAATGCAGGTCATAGAGATGCAAAATTAAAAGGAGTCTTGCCTTTATATGAGCAGAAAGGAAGGAATAATTTTTCTCCAAAAGTTATAAATTTTCATCCAACAACAATAAATGCAGGAGATAGGGATCCTATTCATTTATTTTTTGAATTTCCAATAGAAATAATTGAGAGAATTGAAAAAACATTACCAAATACAATTTTTGTTGAGTTTGACTTTGCACACAAGAAAATTAAGAAGAAATTTATTATTGGAAAAAACTCTTTTGCTGAAAAAAATAAGTAAAATTCCCGTCTTCTTTTTTAGAAAAAAAGAAACAAAAAAAGCGCGCGCTTCCCACCCAAGATAGGAGATTTAAATTTTCTGAACGCAGAAGAAAAAACTCCTTCGCCTTTGGCTCGGTGCCGTCTTGCAGACTTTCGGCATAAATGCCTCACACGACTTAACAGGGGATAAAGAGGAATTTCTTGCAGAAATTCCCCAAATTCTTCTTCCAGCTCGAGCCTGTGAGGTTCCGCTCCAGTCTCGAGGTCAGAAGAACTTTC
>JAUYIO010000025.1 GCA_030688225.1 Nanobdellota archaeon | reverse complement strand
TGGATTATTGTATCCATTAATTATTGTCCCTCTTGGAATTGTTGGAGCATCAACAACATATAATTTTCTAGCAGGATATAACGGGCTTGAAGGAAGTCAAGGAATTTTGATATTATCTGCATTAGGAATTGTCACAAAATTAACAGGAAACAGTTGGCTGAGTGTTATTTGTTTTATAATGGTGTCCTGCTTGATTGCGTTTTTCTTGTTTAATAAAAAACCTGCAAGAATTTTCCCTGGAGACATCTTAACATATTCTATCGGCAGTTTAATTGCAATCATCGCTATTCTCGGGAATATTGAGAAAATTGCTATTTGGTTTTTTATTCCATACATAATTGAAACTGTGTTAAAAGTCAGAGGGAAATTGGAAAAAGAAAGTTTTGCAAAAATAAAAGATGATGGAAGTCTTGAAAATAGATATGAAAAATTTTATGGGCTAGAACATATTGCAATTCACTTGCTTGGCAAAATGAAAAAAAGCAAAAAAGTTTATGAACAAGAAGTAGTCTATTTGATAAATGCCTTTCAGATTATCATCATAATTCTTGGATTCTTAATATTCAGAAACACAATCTTTATTTAAAATGATAAAAAATATTTTACATAAAATTTTTCCAAGTGAATTGGGAAGAGGAGCATTCATATTATTTGTCATGATAAATATCTTTAACATATTAAATTTTCTTTTTCACTTTGTTATGGGAAGAATTCTTGGACCTTCAGATTATGGTATTCTTGCTGTATTAATGTCGTTGATATATGTCTATGGGACTCCTTCTGAAGCAATTCAAAACTTGGTGGCAAAATATTCTTCAAAACTGAATGTTGAAAGAAATTATGGAAAAATAAAATTTTTCATGTACAAATCTCTAAAAAAGGGTTTTAGTATCTCTCTTGTTGTTTTTGTCCTGGCCACAATAATTACATTTGTTCTTTCTAAATTTTTAGAAATTAACTTTTGGTTAATATTCATCACGAATGTGGCTATATTTTTCTCTATTTTCTCTCCGATAATAAGAGGAGTTCTGCAAGGAAGGAAAAAATTCACTTTTCTTGGAGGTAGCATGATTCTTGAGGCAACATTCAAGTTATTTTTTTCCATGTCTTTGGTCCTCTTTGGTTTTAAAGTTTTTGGAGCGATTACAGGAGTTTTAATTGGATTTTTTACAGGACTTATTTTTGCATTTTATTTCAATAAAGATATAATTGACAGCAAAAAAGAGGAGAATTCTTTCAAAGGAATTTATTTTCAAAGTTTTCCTTACTTTGCAACAATGTTTGCAATAATTCTTTTTTTCAGTTTGGATATAATTTTCGCAAGAAGATTTTTCTCCCCTGAGCTTGCAGGACAATATGCAGTTGTTTCTATGTTAGGGAAAATCATATTCTTAGGAACAATCGCAGTAAGCAAAGCCATGTTCCCATTAACTTCTGAGAAAAAGGAAAAAAAAGAAGACTCTTTTAAGTTATTTAGAAAATCTTTCATTATTGTTTTTGTTCTATGTACAATAGGAGTTATTTTATATACAATTTTCCCGAAGATTATTATCTCTATCTTGTACGGGAAACAATATCTTGAAATGTACCCTTATTTGGTTTATTCTGGATTGGCATTTAGTTTTTTATCGTTGAGCAATCTCGTCTTCATCTATGGGCTCTCTATTAACAGATTGAAAAGGACTTATCTTCTCTCCATATTTGTTATCATAGAGGTCGTAATGTTCTTCCTTTTTCACAATAACATCTTAGAATATATATTGGCTTTTATGGTTTCTAATATAACAATGTTTATAGGCAGTTTATTTTTCATCAAAAGATGAAGATAAGCATAATTATCCCTGCATATAATGAAGAATGGAGGATTGGAAGCACACTTGAGGAATACTGCAAATTCTTCACTGAATTGAAAAAAAAGAAAATTTTAGACTTTGAAATCCTGGTTGTATTAAATGCCTGCAGAGATAACACCTTAAAGATAGTTAAAAAAACTCAGGAAAAATTCAAAGAA
>JAUYIO010000021.1 GCA_030688225.1 Nanobdellota archaeon | reverse complement strand
CTCTCAGCTTTTTCTTCAACTTCCTTCTCTTCTTCTATTTCTTTTTTCTTCATCATTTTATTTTTGTTTTTATCTCTTCAAAATTTATTTTATTTTTTAGGTGCGCTCCTTTTATTCTTTCTTCTTTAGGAAATATTTTTTCGTCGTGCTTTATTTTTATTCCTGAATCAACTAACCCTTTGATAAAAGCATAAATCTTTGTTCTATGAAGATTTCTTATCATTCCAAAATCAACAATAGGATTTTCTTTTTTCTCATTGATTATTTTTTTCCCAATCAACAATCCTGTTAAATATGAAGCAGGAATTGTTTTCAAACTTCCTTCAAATTCTTTTGGCCATCCGTGTTTCATAAGGTGTTTTGAAGTAACCCCTATCTCAATTTTATCTTGAGCATGTTTGCTTGTGATGTACTGCGCAATAAGATATTTGTTTGTTTTTCTTATAACTATTCTTGGTTTTTCTCCTTTCAATAACTTTAATCTTTTTGCATAATCTGTTTTAGCTTCCCTTCTTCTTCGTTTTTGTATCCTCATTCGAATTGTCCTCCAAGTTTAATTCGGATGAATGAAAATCTTTGATTCATTTGGAATTTATACAAATGAGCTAAAATCTTTGATTTTTGTCTTGCTTTCATTTCTTCAAACCTCCAATATGTTCTTTTAAGTGAGTTTTACTTCTGAAAGTTCTGTTTCTTATTTTTTTTCTTATGTCTTCAGCTTCTTTTGCAGAAACTTTTTTGTCTTTTTTAAGTCCAGCGACGTGTTTTCTTAGTTTTCTTGTCATTTTAACATATTCTTGCTTTCTTTTATTTACTTTTTTTCTGATATTCCCTACGCTTCTTTTCTTTTTGTTTGTATTTCTCTTTCTCCCTTTTACTTCCTTGACAATTATTGCTCCTTCTTTGTTCAAGTCTCTTATATCTTGTTTTGTTATCGCTTCTTTAATTTCACTAATCCTTGATTCAAGAAAGACAATTCTATTCTTCCCGACATTTAATGTTTTTGCAGCCAATGCCTTTTTCTTTGAAAGATTCATTTTTTCTCCTCCAGTTCTGATTTATGACGAACAACTTCTGAACTTGTTTCAGAATTTTGTTTAGCTTTTGAATTTTCTTTTTGTTCAACTTTTTTATTTTTCATTTCTTTTTTCTCTGTCTTTTTCAAAAGTTTTTTTACATTTAAATTTTCTATTTTTATTTTCATTTCTTTTGCTTTTTTTGCCATTTCTGTTTTTTTCTTTTTTCCCATTTTTTCAAGGAAGATTGTTTCATTTCCTTTCAGTCTTTGTAATTCCTTTAAATTTTTTATTACAATTCTTGATTTTTTCTCTCCACTTTTATATCCAATTTTCACCAAAGGACCATGTCCTCTTCTCTTTTCTCTCATCTTGTTATCTCTTCCCTTTGGCTTTCTCCAAACTTGCTTTTTCTTTTTTCTCTTTCCAAGTTTTGAATATTTATTCCATCCTTTTCTCAAAAATTTTGGTTTCTTCTTCTTTGCCATTTTATATGTCTTTTCCTGCTTTGTTTATCATGAAAATTCCGTCTTGGAATATTCTCCTGTCTCTTGCTCCAACCTTTGTCGCCATTTCAAAATTTGCAGCAGTTTGTCCAGCAGCTTCCTTGTCAACAGAACTAACTGTGATGATTTCTTTATCCAATTTCACTTCTGCGCCTTCTGCAATTTTTGTTTTTCTCGGAACTTTCTCTCCAAGAAAATTTTTTATAGTAACATCTTTCTCTTTAATCTCAACAGTCATAGGGAAGTGATTAAAACAAATTTTAAGTTGATATTCAAATTTCTTCTGAACACCTTTAATCATGTTTTTGATGTGGTTAAAAATTGTATTAATCATTCTTTTTTCTTTTTTTGTCGCTTTTTTACTACCTATTTTTATTTTATTTTCTGTTTTTTCAAGAACTAACTTGCTCAAATCAAATTTTTTCTTTATTTCCCCTTCTTTTCCTTTTACAAATACTATGTTTTTGTCTATATTGACTTCAACTCCTTCAGGAATTTCCATGTTTTTGAATATTTCTTTTTTCATTTTAGTAAAAATATGCAATCAAGCATCCTCCAATATTTTCTTCTTGAGCTTCATCGTGAGTCATTAAACCTTTATTTGTTGAAACAAGCATTGTTCCTATGTTTCTTGAAGGCAAATATCTTCTTCTATATTTTTCAATTTGGGTTTTATCAACTGTAAATCTTGGTTTGATAGCTTTGCATTCCACAAGATCGCCAGTTGTAACATCTATTGATTTTGTTTTTGCATCAATTTTATATTTCTTTATCGCACCTTTCTGTTTCATTATCTTTAAAACCTCAATTAAAAGATTTGAAATTATCTTTATCTTAATTGTTTCTTTCCCTGCCTTTCGGGCATTATTCATCATGTTAAGTGCATCTGCAACAATATCTTGTGACATTTTAACTATATTTTTTGAAACCGATTTCTTCAGCAATTTCTCTGAAGCATTGTCGGCATAAATTTAATCCATATGATTTTATGTGTGCGCCAAATCTTCCGCATCTCTCGCATTTTCTTGCAGCAATCCCTGTTTTTCTTTCTTTCGGTTTGCAATGTTTGAGGAATTTTTCTTTGACTTCTGGTTTGCTTTCCAATTGTTTTAGTATTTTTCTCCAATCACTTGATGTCATTTTATTTCCCAATAAATTCTGTTTTGAATTTATCCTCCATGAATTTAATTATTTCTTCCTTGCTAATTTTCTGTCTTAGAGGAATTTTTCCTCTCTTTATCTTCCTTAATCTTACTCTCCTTCCTGTTCTTTTGAAAACAACAGTGACGTCAAATCCCATCATCCCAATTTCTCTGTGATATTCCATGTCCGGGATTTCTATATATTCTTTTACTCCGAATGAAAAATGATTTTCCTTTATTTGCTTTCTTCTTAACCTGTTGTCAATACCTGTTAGCATTCTTCTCAAGAATTTCTCAATATCTTTTCTAACTGTTGAAACAGCTCCAACTTCTAATTTTGGTCTTACACCAAGAGATGGGATTCTTTTTCTTGACATCATTTTTGCAGGTTTTTTTCCTGTGAGCAAATTTAATAACTTCACCCCTTTCTCAAGTTTATCTCCTGTCCCACCTATGCTTAACGTAATCTTTTCAATTTTTATCTCACGCATTTTATTTTCCATTATAATACCGTCCTAATAATTTTTATTAATCCTTTTGCTCCACCAAATGGTTTTCTTATGAACATACATTGTTCATTTGGGCGTGCATCATATGCGCTGATGCATACTACAGGTTTTTCCCAATTTTCTTTGATATATCTTATAATTTCGTCTCCACTTTCTTTATTGGTAATACCTGCTCTATCAATTACTGCTATATCAAATTTTAATCCATTTCGGACATCTTGCATAGCTTCATCATGATTACGGTAAGGGAGTACAAAATACCCTTCATTTTCTAAATTCTCTATAGTAACTTCTCTCAAGTCATCATCTACAAATAGTATTGTTTTTTTATTCTCTATCATTTTATTCAACCGCCATAAATTGTTTAATTAAAACATTTGTCTTCTTTCCATCAACATCAAGTTCTGCTATCTTTTTTTCTTTTGCAATTTTCTTAATAACTCCACTTTTACCACTATGTTTCCCTTCAAATATAATTGCTTTTGTCCCTTCTCTTAAAGGAATGCACTTTTCAATTTTTCTATTTTTTAAATCTATTAAAACAGAATCATCAACATCACATTTAATTTCAGATAGAATGTTTCTTCCGTCAGAAAGATTCAACTGCGTTTTTTTACCTTTCAATATTTTTTTATTTACAATTTTTGAAATTTTAATTACAGATTCTTTTTCAGGAATTTCAACAATCTCAAATTTACCTGTCTTGGAAAGTCCGAGCCTGTAATTTTTCTTAGAAGGAACAAGAGTTATCACATCTAAAAGCAATACACTTTTTCTAACGTCAATTATTGGTTTCCAATTAACTAAAACATGTTTTGCATTTATTGATTTCTTTAACTCTTTTCTGTTTTGGACAACCTTTAACATGTCTCTTAAAATAATCAATGCAGGAAGTCCTTTGTTCATTTCAGGAGTTCTAACTACATATTTTGTTCCTTTCTTTGTTACAGGCCATTTCCTAGGAGTTTTTTGTCTTTTCAGGTGCGTCATTTTTTCTTCTCCATTTTTTTATCATCTTGTTTAATTTTTTCTTCTTTTTTTGTCTCTGTTTTTTTGATTCCTAATTTTTTAATTCGCTTTTTGTCTTCTAAATTTAATTCAACTATCTGTAAATTTGAAGGCTGCATTTTAACATTTGCATTTGAACCATCCATCTTCTTTATGTTCATTCCATCAACAATTATTTTTGACATTTTTAATTTAACTTCCAAAACTTTTCCTTGTTTCTTTTTGAATTTTCCAGTCATGACTTTTACAACGTCTCCTTTTCTAATACCAATATTTCTCTTTCCATATTTTTTTCTAAGTTCTTTTGATAAATTTACATTCACAAATTTTTTCTTGATATGCAACGGAGCATTTGCTCTGTATTTCCTCTGTTTCCGAGGCTGTTTGCTTGCTTTCCACGCTGTTGAAAATTTCTTTTTCATTTTATCAACTTCTAACCCCCTCTATAATTTCTAATCCTGCTGTTTGCCATCTTATCTTTTTTGGATATCTCGATACATCTTTCCCAAAAGCTATTGCTGAATCTCTTGCTTCCTTATAATTTTTATTTATCCATTCAAGACTTTCATTATAAAATGGTCTTAACTCATTTTGTCTCCATATATCTCCCAATAAATCCCTCATTTTTTTAACAGCACTTCTTCCATCTAAATATTTATTTTTATCTTTCATCTTAATATACAATTGAAGCGATTTTTGCAACACTTCCCCATCGCTCCTGAACCTCCCTTGCAATTGGTCCTTTGATTTTTGTTCCTTTTGGATTTCCTTTTTCGTCCTTTAATATTGCAACCGCATTATCTTCAAATGCAATTCTTTCTCCGTTTAATCTTCTGTACGATTTTTTTTGTCTTATAACAACTGCATCAAATACTTTCCCTTTCATGTCCGGAATCCCTTTCTTCACACTAACTTTTACCCAGTCTGCAATTTTAGCACACATTTGTTTTCCTTTTTTTCCTTTTCCTCTCTTAACTCCGACGAGTCTAACAATCTCTGCCCCACTATTGTCCGCAGCAATTACTTTTGCACCTAAATTCAATCCTGCTGTTGCTCTTGCCGAAATTGATTTCATTTACTTTTTCCTCCGATTTTTCCAATGACTGCAAAATGAATTATCTTGCTTAAAGGTCTGCATTCTTGGACTTTTATTAAATCTCCTACGTGAATTTCATTTTCAAGACAAGTCGGCAATCTCGCATGTATTTTTGTTCTGGCTTTTGCATACCTCTCATATTTTCTAATATAAACCATTCTTTCAAATTCAACAACAACTCTCTTAAGGAATTTCTTTGTTACTTTCCCTTCAAAGATTTTTCCTCTGATTTTTAAATTACCATGTTTTGGGCAAGTTTTGTCGTTGCACATAGTTCCAGCTATGTTTTCTGCTTTCTCTTCTGTTTTTTTCTTTGTTTTCTTTTCCATTTTCTTTTTTCTTGTGTGATAAAGGAAGTTATTCTATTGACTCTTCATCAAATCCAAGTTTAACAAGAAGTTCTTTTATTCTCTTCTTGTGGTCTCCTTGCAATTCAATTGAATCGCCTTTGTAAGTCCCACCGCAAGCAAGCTCATTTTTCAGGCTTTTTGCGATCTTCTTTACGTCGATTCCGCTGTCAAATCCAGTAACAATCGTCACGATTTTTCCATATCGCTTCTTTGTGGTTGTTACCTTTATCCTCTGCGAACCTTTTACAATCTGTTCGCACACACAGGCTTGCTTCGGCAAGCCGCATTTTGGACATATTTCCATAGTTATTTATTTTTCAACTCCCCTGATGAATCAGTTTTGTTGAGCATGATAATTCTTGCAATTATTTTTTTGATTTCTTTTGTTTTTGCATTTCCTGTTTTAGATGCTTTTCCTTTTGATTTTATTAATTCAAGCTTTAATTCTTTTAGTCTTTTCTCTCTATCTTCTTTTGTCAGTTGTTTAAGTTCTTTGTTTTTCATTTTCCTTCAATTTTTTTAGTTGTTTTTCTTGGTTTTTTAATTGTCTTTTTTTCTTTTTCATCTTCCATTTTCCCTTCGTTATCTTTTATTTTTTTTAAAAAATTCTCATCAATAACAACATTATCTTTTAATTTCACATAAGGGGATAAAATGCTAACTTTTACTCCTACTGTTCCAGGTTTTGTTTCAGCTCTTGCTTGAGCTTTATCTACAACTTTTGCACTGTCTCCGACTTTTTTCAAATATCCCTGTGCAAATCTCCATGCTTTTGCTCTTGCACCTGGAAGTTTTCCGTTCAATCTTATTTCAACTCCTAAAGCTCCTCTGTCCATTATCTTCTGCAATGTTTTGTATGCAATAACTTTGAATTTTATAGGCCCTAATCTTTCCAATCCCAACGCAATTTCATCAGCCATTATCTGCGCATCTAATTCAGCTTCTCTTATCTCGTCAATTTCAATTCTTGGATTTTCAAGTTTAAATTTATCTTTCAAAACTTTTGTCAATTCTTCAATTTTCTCTCCCCCTCTTCCAATAACCAAACCAGGTTTATTCGTTGACACGATTATCTTTTCTCCCATAGGAGTGTATTCAATTTTAACTCTGCTAACTTTTCCTTTCCCGATGAAATTTTTGATATATTCACGAATATTGTATTCTTCTTTCTTAAAATTAACAGTTTTTCTTTCTTCCATTAAAAATAACCTCCAAGTAATTTTTTAATGTGTGAAAATTTATAATTTGCTTCCATTATTTTTTATTCTCCTTATTTTTGCTTTCTGTAACATTTTTCTTTTCCTTGCATTTAATTAAAACATGTGTTCTTTTTCTTCTAACTCTTCCGAATTTTCCAAAAGGACGCGGAGCAATATTTGCAATAGCTTCAGTAATTATTGGATTTTCTAATCCATTCACATTTGAATTTGCCCCAAGTGTTTTTAACATCTTTACAAATTCTTCTGAAGCATTTTTAGGAAATCTTCCTGCCATTATTTTCCCTTTTCTGTGAGGGATTTCCCCTTTCATTGGAACTGCTTTTTTCTTTCTTATTACCATCTCCAAATCTGCAACAGCGTCGCTGATTTTTTTGTTCTTGATAAATTTGCAAATATCTCTTGAAACTTTTGTAGAGATTGCAAGACTACTTCCTCTAACAATAGCCTCATTTTTCTTTACAACAGGTTTCTTTTGAACAGGTTTTGCTTTTTCTTCAACTTTCTTTTCATCATTTTTTTGTTCTTCTTTTTTGATTTCTTCTTTGGTTTGATTTGCTGTCTTTTTTATTTCAGGATTTGTAGTTGGTTTCGGAGAATTTAATTTAGAATTCTCCATAACTTTTTTATTCCTTCTCTCTGGATTGTAATCTTTTTCTGTCATTTTATTCTAACTACCTCGTATTCTCTTCCGTATTTTCTTAAAAATTGTTGGGTTCTTTCCATATCTAAACAAACTAAAATTTCGTGAGGAGAATTGCTTCCATCACGAGGAATCTTTGTCCAAAAATCTAAGCCGTGAAATTTTCTTAATTGTTTTTGCCCTGTAACTTTAACAATTTTCTGGAAAATTTCCTCATCACTTACCTCAACTTGATTTTTATGCCCCCAAATTTGAATACTATCACTATCTATTCCATTATTTGCTAAATAATTCATTATGTCTCTTCCCTTTGCAGTATCGTATACATTTATTGTTCTCATTTTATTTCTTAGCTTTATGTTTAGTTCCTCTTGTCGCACCAACTCCTGCACTTCCGTGTTTAACCTTTGTTCTCGTCGGTGAAAATTCTCCAAATCTGTGCCCAAGCATCTCTCCAGTAATTTCTACAGGGACAAAAGTTTTACCATTATAAATTTGTAATTTCATTCCAACCATCTGAGGAACAATTACTAGTTCTCTGAAATGAGTTTTGATTGGTTTATTTTTGGAAAGTTTTACTTGTGCTCTCTTAATAAAATTCTCAATTTCCTGGAACTGTCTCAATACAGCTCTTCTCTGACGAGATTTGAAATATTTTGCAGATTCTCTCACATCTAGCTTTTGCAATTCTTCAATTGTTTTTCCTCTGAATGTTAATTGTTTTTTTTCTACGTTTTCCATTTTAGTTTCTCCATAATCCTGCTTTAGTTAATATCCTCTTTCTGATTTCATATTCTTCTTTACTCTGTTCAGAATATAATACAAAAGGGCAACTTTTTATCTCCAAGCCTTTTCCAATTAGGTTTATACTCCCGTTTCTTATATCTACATCATAGGAAATTATCTTCCCTCTTTCTTTATCAAGTTGTTTGATGAATTCAACTTCATTTTTCCCCTTATAAAAATGAGCAAAAGTTAAATTTCCGTAATTAGTCTGTATCACTGCTCCCCGAGTTAAGTATCTCAATTCCTCTCTATTACTTATTTCAGTAATCTTTATCTTTCCGTGTCTTTTTTCAACAGGAATATTTTTAGGAGATTTCAATTTTTCTCTTCGGGATATTTGTTTAATTATTTTTTTTGTTCTCATTTTCTGTGTCCTGTTCTTCTTGGCCTTAACAATCCAACTCTTCTTCCAGGAGGAGCATTCCTCTTCGCAACTTTGCTCTTAGGATTTTTTCCTCTACCAGAACCAAATGGATGATCTATTACATTCATCTTTACTGCAGATGTTCTTGGCCATAATTTACTTTTTGATTTTTTGATGTGAAATTGCTTACCAGCTTTCATGAGTGGTTTGTCAAGTCTTCCTGTTCCAGCAATTTCCCCTACAATTGCTCTGCAATTTTCATTAAATTTCTTTTCTTTTTTTGAAGGCATAACCACAAAAACACTTTTTTCCATTTTTCTATTAATTATTGCAGAGCTTCCTGCAGTTTTTATGAAAATCCCTCCATCCCCAGGCCTTGATTCAACATTATAAACAAATGTTTTTATTGGAATATCTCTCAATCTCATTATATTTCCTTCTTTTATTTCTTTTCCTTCAAAATTCAATTTTTGTCCTTCAACCATGCCTTTGAAAGCAGGGATGTAAAAACTTCCTTTTTCATATTTTACTTTGGCCAACGGAGCACTATGTCCTGCAGAGTTCATCAGTTTTAAAACAGTTCCTTCTCCAGAGAGCATTTTTGGGAATTGCAGTTTAAATCTAAATGCTTGTCTTCTGACTCTGTAAGTATGACTTCCTTTTCCACGCGCCTGAACAATTATTCTTTTTCCCATTTTATTTTATGTTTGTCTTTTGTTTTATTTTCTCAAATTCTTCTTTAGAAAGATAAACTATAACTCCTTCATTATTTCCAGTAATATAAGGATTACATTCTTTACTTAATATTTCTGGCAATTCTTGTAAATCCATAACCCTTTTTCCATTATATACGAATGCAGTTTCTCCCCAATTTCCTAAATTTGTTTCTAATAATTTTTTACCCATTTATATTAACTCCAATTTCGTAGCCAAGTCAATAGCTGGAAATTCTTTTTTTAATTTAACATAAGCTTGTTTTTTATTTCCTCTAATCAATGTTCTAATTTTCTCAACTTTCACGTTGAAAATTTCTTCAACTTCTTTTTTGATTTCATCTTTGTCCATATTTTTGTCTAATACGAATGTCAAAACATTTTCTCTTTCAATCATCATCACTGCTTTTTCAGTTATAATCGGTTTTAAGGTAGTCATTTTTCTTTAAACCTCTCTCCAAGATTTTTAATTGCATTTTCAGTGTAAATAGTTAATCTTCCAGCACCACCTTTGGCAACGTCGTTGATTCCAAGACTTTTTACATCTGAAATATCAAAAGCACTTGTTTTTATTTTTTCATCTTTTCCTACGACAAGAAGCAATCCTGCATTCTTCTTGTATTTTCTTCCCCTTAATTTTCCTTTTCCACTTCTCACTTTCTTTTTCTGCAGAGCAACTTCAAACAATTCTCCTAAAATTTTCTTTAGTGAAGAAAGCAATTCTTTTGTTTTTAATTTTGTTATTCCTGACTCAACAATCAAAGGAAGATTTTTTGCATGGTCTATTTTTTCATATTTTTTATTTATCATTTTTTCATTTGCAGTCGCACTTATTGCAGACATTAAAGCTATTTTTTCTTCTTTCTTGTTTATTTTATTCGTGTTAATCATTCCAATAATTTTTGGAGGATGAGCTCTTCTTCCACCTCTTGTGTTAGGAACTTCTGCACCAACCCAGTTAAATTGTGTTCCTCTTCGTGAAAGAGATTTTCTTGGAACTCTTGACATTCCTCTCCCATACTGAGATTTCCAAACATGTCTTCTATGAACTAATTTTCCACTTGCAGAAGATTGTTTCCCTCCAACCAGCGACGGAGCATAAGGCTGTTTTCTTTTTTTAGCTTCAAGAACTTTCATAATCAAGTCTTCTCTTACAGGCTGTGAAAAACATTTCGGAAGTTCAACTGTTCCTTTTTCTTTTCCGTCAATAGTTAATATTTTTGATTTCATTTCAATTCCACCAATTCAAAATTCTTTTTTAATTGCTTTTTAGTTTCCCTTAAGGGAGCAGTAATTAATAATTGTCTTTTTGAAGGTCCTTGAATTGAGCCATTCACGACGATGTAATCTGTTTTAATGTCTCCAAAATTTTTTATGCCTTTGAATTTTCCATCTTTTCCTGCAGAACCAATGTCAATTATTTTGTTGTTGTAAATAACTCTTGTGAACATTCCAAGTTGTCCAGCCATCGGAGCTCTGAAAGTAACTCTTGCAGGATGCCAAGGCCCTAAACTTCCTGGTCTTCTGACACCTTTTTCAGATTTATGCGATTTCAAGGTTATTCCGAATCTTTTTACAGGTCCTGAAAGTCCTCTTCCTGTTGTCAATCCTCTCAAGTCCACAAGTTTCCCATTTTCAAAAACTTCTGAAACAGAAATTTCTTTGTTTAAATTTTCCTTGATAAAATTAATTTTTTCTTCAATGCTTCCTTTTAATCCAACTTCAATCATGTCAGGAGTTTTCTTGATGTTTGTTTTTTTAACCTGAGAATAAACAATAATCCTTACATCATCATAATCTTTTATATCTTCAATTTTTCCAGAAGATTTCTTGCTTGGAATTTTTATTTTCTTTTTCAATTCTTTGTCAAGATTTTCAGCAAGAATATCTTTCATAACTATTCCATTTTTATAGAATCTCACAGAAAAAATCTTCATAGAAGGACATTCAAGAATTGTGACAGGAACCACAATTTTTTTCCCTTTTGTCAGAGAATTAGCAGTGTTGTCCATTACATAAGCAGACATCATTCCAGCCTTGTAACATATGAAACCTTTGATATTCTTTCCAGAATGAATCGCGTCCCAGTTTACACTAGGCAAGAATTTACTGGCCCTTTTTCTTGGCCAAAACTGCAGACTTCCTTTCCTCGGTGATTTTCTCGTAGGCATTTCTAATTAGTGCGGATAACATTTTGTTTTCCCTGGAATAAAATACTGAGAAAATGTAGGTTTTTAAAACTTACTTATTGGGGAATTGAAAACGAGTCCGATTTTGGATAATTTTTTAACAGAAAAATCAGTCTATTTTTTATTCAGTTCAGGCTCTCTTCCCAAATTTTCTTTAATATAAGCTAAAACCTCGTATTCAAACTTTGCCACTTCTCCCATCTTCCTTAAATCTTCTGCTGTTCTTTCATCTTTATGAACTTTGCATGGAAAAGACAAAGAAGCTACAAAAAACTTCTTTTTGTGATTAGCAATAGCAAAAGATTTTCCTTTACTATAGTCTTGAAAAAATCTATTTCCCGCACTATGTCCGTAACATTTATGAATACCACTAATAAACTGATTTAATCTCTGTTTTAAACCTCCACGAGAATTGGTCATACCAACATAAAATATGTCTTCAATTTTGATAGATTTTCCTTCTAAGTCTTTATCTGTATAAGCTAAAATATAAACGCCTGGGCACCCATTATTTTCTAAATTCCTAAAATTATCCAATAGATTTGTCCACTTTTTATTTAGTAACTCACTAATCTTCATTTTATATTTTCCTCTCTCACACCCTCTTCCTAAGCACTAAACCCCTTCTCCTCTCTAATCTTTTCCCCGTCAATTTCTCCTTCTCTTAGAATTCTTCCTTTCCTCTTTGCCACCTCTCTAATTTTTGCAAAATCTTTTTCTCCCTGAGGAGCAATTATCTCATCAATAAAAAAAGTGTGATTAAGATCTGCAGATTTGAAATCCGGTTTCTCAAAAATAAAACTCTTTCCTAATTCAGAATCTGTTGTAATAAGTTTGCAAAAATCCGGTTTTGGTCTTTCATCCCCTTTTGAGCCTGGCTTTGCAGATTTAGGAGCTTTAGGTTTTATTTTTAATTCAGAATCTTCAGATTTAAAACTTAATGCAAAAAAAGTTTTTGGAAATTCATCAAGCAAATTAATTATCTCCCTCCCAGACATTTCCTTATCAATCAAATATCTCTTAACTTCTTGAAATTGTTTTTTCTCTTTAAAGTCAATTTTTCCAGTCAAATCACTCGTAGAAACAATCGCACCAGTAACATTTGTTTTTCTTTCCCCTAATTTTTCAGCAACATTTCTAACCATCTCATTTGCAAATTCAGGAGTTGTTGTAATTGTATATTTTCCTCCTGTTCTTCTTGCTTTAACCAACGCCTTATCACGAAATTCTCCCTTGCTGAATTTTTGAAACTGCAGATGAACATCTTCACCAATTTTTCCCTCAAAAATCTTTTTTATAAAGTTCATAAAAATTATTACCCAATTTTGCTTATAAACATTTCGTCAGAAATTTTATTAAGAAAACAAAGATTTCAACATAAATTTTCCTATAAGAACATTTTTAAATTTAAACGCCCTTGATAATAAATGGAAGAAACTTTTTTTAAAAGAATTACAACTGCTATATTGTTAATAGTCCTCATAGTTTTGTCTTTCTTCTTGTTAAAACCTATTTTACTCTCAATAGTTCTTGGACTAATACTTGCATTTGTTTTCTCTCCTGTTCATGACAGACTTGTCAAGATTGTCAAATCAAAAAATCTATCTGTTTCAATAATTTGCATAATAATCATACTTCTCATAGTAATTCCTTTCTGGTTTTTAGTTCCTATACTCATAGACCAATCAATCAAAACTTATTTGGCCGCACAGCAAATGGATTTTGTAACCCCCTTAAAATCAGTTTTCCCTTCATTATTTGCATCTGAAGAATTTTCACAACAAGTCGGTTCAATAATTTATTCCTTTGTAACAAATGTGTCAAACTCACTTATGAATTCTTTTGCAAACTTGATTCTTGATTTTCCAAGATTATTATTGCAAATCTCTGTGGTGTTTTTCACTTTCTTTTTTGTTTTAAGAGATAAAGAACAACTTGTTTTATACATAAAAAGTCTTCTCCCTTTCCCTCCGGAAATTGAAAAAAAACTATTTGATAACACAAAAGGAATAACCAGTTCTGTTATCTACGGGCAAATTGTCGTCGGAATTATTCAGGGAATTATTGCAGGAGCAGGATTTTTCATATTCGGAGTTTCTAACGCATTAGTTCTCTCCCTTCTTGCAGTGTTGGCAGGTGTTCTCCCTATAATAGCTACAGGACTAGTCTGGATACCTGTTGTCATTTATCTTCTGATAGGAGGAAATAACTTCGCAGCAATAGGAGTAGCTCTTTTCGGACTTGTTGCTTCAACAATAGACAACATAATAAAACCACTTATTGTCGCAAAAAGAACAAGCATAACATCTCCTGTGATATTGATAGGTATGATAGGAGGATTATTTTTATTCGGGGTTCTCGGATTAATACTTGGGCCGTTAATTCTTGCTTATCTTCTTGTAATTCTTGAAGTTTATAGACATCAAAGAGTCCCAGGATTGCTGGTAAAATCATAAGATGGAATTAAGAATAAAGCTTCTTAAATGGTGGTCCACAGGATTTCCAGTAGCGATTTTAAACGAGAAAACTGCAGAAGAGATAGGAGTTCGCCCAAGCGACAGAATTTCTATAAGAACTTTCTCAACGCGTCCTACAGAAATAACAACAATAATTGATACTGCTAAAGGAGTTGTAAGGAAAAATGAAATTGCAGTTTCTCATGAATTAAAACAAAGACTTGGATTAAAATCAGGGCAAAAAGTAAATATCAATCTTGCAGAATCTCCAAAAAGTCTTGAGTCAATAAAAAAGAAACTAAATAAAAAAACTCTTTCTGAAAAAGAAATTTTAGAAATAATTGACGATGTCGTAAATAATTCTCTTGCAGAATCAGAAATTGCACTTTTTATTTCAGCCATGCATAAGAATGGAATGAACTTGGAGGAAATAACTTTCTTAATAAAAGCAATATTAAAAACAGGGAACAAGCTTAAATTAAAAGATAAATTTGTGATAGACAAACATTCAATAGGAGGAGTTGCAGGAAACAGGACAACTCCTATTGTGGTATCTATTTGTGCAGCTGCTGGTGGTTTGGTATTTCCAAAAACTTCTTCAAGAGCAATAACAAGTGCTGCAGGAACTGCAGACGTCATAGAGATGATAGCGAATGTTGAATTTTCAATAAAGCAAATAAAAAAAATCTTGAAAAAAACAAAAGCTTGTATGGTGTGGGGAGGAGCTTTGGGAATGGTTCCTGCAGACTCAAAAATAATTCGTATAGAAAAATCTCTTGGGATAGATCCGCAATCACAATTATTAGCTTCTATAATGGCGAAAAAACTTGCTGTCGGAAGTAAATACATTCTTATAGACATCCCTTATGGGAAATCTGCAAAAGCGAATAAACAACAAGCAATTCAGCTCAAGCATAAATTTGAGAAGCTTGGAAAATTTTTCAAAGTGAAGCTTAAGTGCATTCTTACTGACGGCAGTCAACCAATTGGAAACGGGGTGGGTCCTGCTCTTGAACTCACTGATGTAATAAAGGTCTTAAAAAATGAACAAGGACTTCCAAAAGACTTGGAAAAAAAATCATTATTTCTTGCAGGAGAGATATTTGAGATGATTGGGAAATCAAAAAAAGGAAAAGGAATTCAACTTGCAAAAGAAATTCTCTCTTCAGGAAAAGCTTTTGAAAAATTCAAAAAGATAATTGAGGCTCAAGGAGGAGATTTAAACAGGATTAAGTTGGCAAAATTAAGTCATGTCGTTGTTTCAAAAAAATCAGGGAAGATTAAGGAGATAGACAACAAAAAGATAAATTTTCTTGCAAGAATTACAGGTTGTCCTTTAGATAAATCTGCAGGATTGTTTATCCATTCTCATGTTAATGAAAAAGTAAAAAAAGGCAAACCTCTCCTGACAATTTACTCAGAATCAGAACAAAGACTTAACCAGGCAGTCAAATTTTATCAAGATAAAAAACCAATTAAGATATAATAATTGTTACTTCTTATTAAAGACAACAAAATAGAAAAGTTTATAAACTTTTAATTTATGGAAAATGTATGAAAGCAAGAATAGGAAAATCTTATTTGGAGGAAATTCCACACGAAAACGGAAAACGTACTTTCCAGTATCCTGCATTTAGAGGAACTTATGGAAATGTTGCAGAAGCAATAGACAAAGAAGGGTTGAAACGTCCAAATTCTCCTGAAACAGCGTCGTTGGTTTATGATGCTTTTCAAAATAGAAAGGGAGAATATGAATCAGAGATAATTAAAATTCTAAAAGATGCTTGGTTTTGGGAATTCACAGGAAATATTTATCTTCCAAAATCAAATGAAGAAATCAACAACGGAGTTATTCTTGAACATTATCCTAAAATAACAAATGGAAAATTAGATATGAACAAAGATTCTTTAATAAAGAGATTACGATATAATGATTCTAATGTAAAATTTGTTCCATTTGGTTATAAAATTGGAGAACAAAATTTAAGAGAATTAGAAAAAAATCCTTACATTATTGCAAGATATGGAGAAGAAGGTGCGCAAAAAATTACAGAAGTTGCTTCAAAATATAAGAAAAATCCTAAACTTTGGAGTTTTGATTCTGTTGATGAAGAAAAAGCAAGAATCTCTGCCTTGAGCGGCAGCTGGGACTTGGGCAGATTGGGCGCTAGTTTGGGCGTTGATGGCGGCTGGATCGACGTCGTTGGTGGCCATGCTTTTGGGGTATGTGCCCCTGCGAAAAGTGAATAATAGGGCTCGCTAGAATTAATAAAAAAGATTAAACTAAATCATCACAACTAATTTTTTAAACTTCAGCTTTCTATTTTTGTTATGGCAAGATACGAATCAAAAAGGGTTCTTGTAGATTATTTTAAAAAAAATTTAACAAAAGGTTATACAGAGGATTCTTTGAAATGGGCGCTCGTTAGTCAAGGCTATTCAAAAATTGAAGTAACTCAGGCACTTGAACAAGCTAATAAAGAACTTGCAGCAGCAGCCCCAATTGTGAAGGAAAAACCAAAAATAAAATACGTTATAATGGACGAACACGATAATCCTATTCGTATAAATTTTTCTTTATGGAGAAGAATTAAAAGTTGGTTTAGAAATTAATCCCCAAGCGTTTCTTTTAAGAAAGAACATAAATTCATAACATACCCTTTCAACATCCAAGGATCCTCTATATTTTCTTTTGGATTTTTTCCTTTAAATTTTTGAATAACTCTTTCTAAAAAACTATTAGTACTTTTTTGGTGTTTAGATATGTTTCCCAAACCTTTTTTTTGAATAAGATTTAATATTCTTTCAGATTCTTGTTCTTCAAGAGGTGTAACTGAGATGTGAAAAGTATGGTACTTCGTAGGATTCCAATAACCTGAAAAACCATTTAAAATTTTAAGGTAACTTTCTTCAGGGTTATTCAAAATTTCTAGAGCCTCTTCGCAAATTCTTTCTTCTTTGTCTAATGTTTTTTTATATTTTTCAAATAAATAATCTAAAGTAATCCCGGTATTTTGGATAATTGGGTTTTTCGGGGTACCACTAATCTCTAATTCGTATTCTGGGTGAGGAATTATAAGTCTAGAATTTATTCCTACAGAACCAAGTTCCTCGTTAGAATACTTGTAAACTCTTGGTTTCAGTTTTCTATTAAGCCTTGCTTTATCTTGAGCATTCATGACTTTCTAGAAATAAATCTCTTTTTAAATATTTCTAAAAACGCCCCCGCCAGGAGTCGAACCTGGTAGCCCAAAGGGCCCGGTTTTCAAGACCGGTGCACGACCGTTATGCGCCGGAGGCATATCATTAGAATTAATCAAATAGTTTTAAAGATTTCTATCGTTCTCAAAAAAATCCAAAACTCTTGAATCAGGACTAAGCAAATTAACTTTGTCCTCTTTAAATCTCAAACCGCGATAAACTTTTTGAAGTAATTCTCTTCGCGCTTTGTCCTTGTAAAAGTCCCAATACTGTTGTGGTTTTGTTTTCATAAGTATTTTCCAGAAAGCATCCTGCACATTAGGATTAGGATATTTTGTGAATAAAATACTCTTGCATTCGTCACCAGGAAAATCAATTCCTCTTGCACATTTTGTTGTGAAAAGAACTTTTATTCTCCCATCTTTAAATTCTTTTATAGCAGAATTTTCTTTGTCTCCAAATTGAAGTTCTTTCAATTTTTCTGAACTTATTAAATTTTTTAATTTAAATTTTTTAATTTCCTCTTCAGAGGGCAAGTCACTAAATGCATTTACATGAACCAAAACAGGTTTCTCAGCAATCTCCAGACACCTGTTTAGAGAATCAAGATAGTCTTCTCTTGAGAATCTTCCGTTGGAGAAATTAGCATACTTGTAATCTCTTTCATATCCTGTTCTTAAAACATTTATGCTTCCTTGCTGTTCTTTTTCAGCATCTATTTTTTTGAAATCTTTTAACCCAAAAATATCCTCTAAAACTTTTTCAGAATGAAGCGTTCCAGACATAAAAATAATTATCTTGTTTTTGCTTACTAATTCTTCAAATCTCTTTTCAAGATTAGTCGTTACAAGACTAGCTACGAGATTATTGTCTTGCTTGCTAAAAGTCACATAAGTCTCATTATAGAATTCGTCAAACATTCTGCTGGTTTCTTTAACCTGGAAAAGATAACTCTCCTCATCAATCCAATCTAAAAATTCAGTATTGTCTGCAACTCTTGTCAATAAATCATAAACACCTGTTTCTTTTAAAGGAATGATTTCTCCTGAAGAAGCAGATTCTTGAATTCTTTCATCTTTCTTCAAATTTTTTATAGTTTCAAGAATTTCATTTTTAAATCTCATAATGTTATCTTCTCCTTCGGAAATTCCTAAGAGAGAGTTTTGAACTCTGTCAATGTTTAAGCTTCTCTGATTTGCAAAACTATCTAAAAATTCATCTCCTTCGTCAATTATTTCAGCTTCTGTTAAAGGCTTCCTTCCAATTATAGATTCAAATTTATATTTCCAAGAATTAAAAACAATTACATCTGCATCAATGTATGAATGAAATTGCTCATAAAAACTACAGCCAGGTTTTCCTTGGTGAAAGACAAAATCTCCACCGATGCCTTTGAATTTTCTTTTTTTATTCTCCCCAAAATCTTTTAGCTCGTATTTCTCTGGAAGAACAGGACTCCAATAAGGACATGCACTTGCTACAGGGACTCTTCTAACGTCTTTCATCTCAAGAAAATTTCCAGAATTATTTTTTTTATTTTGTTTTATATACTGCATAATTTTCTTCCAATTTTTTTCTTTGAGTTCTATTTTGCATGGGAGATTTGAATTATCTGCAGAAATATCTCCTGCAATCGTTTCTTCAATTTCTTCTCTTTTTCCAGAGAAAATATCATGTAGTTTAGAATCAATTTCTTTTTTTATTACAGGAATTGAATTTTTGTTGTCTTCAAGAAATTTACATTTGTGATTATTTCTCCCGGTTATGACACTGATTTTTAATTTGCTTCCATCATTCTTCAGAAGATATTTTTCATTTTCATAATCTCTCTTATATTGGTTCTGCAAAGTTTTTCCAGGAACAATTACTGAAGATTTTCCAAGATTTCTCGCTATGTTCAAAGCAATTGCACTTTTCCCAGTCCCGCAGACCCCATGAATAAAAATAATTTTATTTCCTTCTTTAATTGCTTCTAAAACTTCTCTCACAATATCTTCTTGCGTTTTCCCGTTGGAGAATTTCAACGGTTCAAGAAATTTCTCTCTTTGATATAAATTCCACATCTTTTGTAAATAAATTTAGAATAGAAGAATTAGAAAATTGGAGGTTATAAGATTAATTGTTTTGTGATTCCATCTAGAAAAAGTCAGAACTTAGCGCATTAAATAATAATTTAACCGAACAATGCACTAAGTCCTTCTGCCGCAGCTTCTTTCTTCTCTTCTTTAGGTTTTTCTTCTTTCTTTTCTGCACCTGCTTGCGCACCAGCGCTTGCAACCGGAGCAGCAGCAACCAAACTTGCACTTTCAAGTTCTTTTGCTATATCCACACCTTTCAGACTTGCGACAAGAGATTTGATTTTTGATTCATCTACTTGTCCTGCCTCTCCAAGAGCAGCTGCAACAACTTTCTTCACATTCTCTTCATTGACTTCTTTTCCAAGTTTGTGCAACAAAAGTGCCGCATATACGTTTTCCATTATTTTATTTCCCTTCCTCTAAATTTACTTGAGGAACATTTTCATTACTCTCACCTGTTTTTTCTTCTTCAGCTTCTTTAGTCTGGCTTCCTTCAGAAGATTCCAAACTTTCTAATTTCTTCTCTTCCATCGCAGCTTTTCTTAAAATAAATTTAATCGTGTCTTCAGAGAAATATTCAATTTCAACAGCAAAAGCCAAAGATTTGGAATAAGATGTTTTCAAGCTTTCCAAAGTTCCTGCTCTATCTATTTTTATATCTAGATATAATTTATTTTCTTTAGTATCAAAACCTGCAACAGGGATAAAACCACTTTCAAAAGGTTTTATATCTAACTTGCTCATTATGTCACATGCACCTTGAGAAATTTTCTCTCCTTGCTTCACAATAATTTTTTGAGCCTTGATTTCTATTTTCCCGTCTTTAATTTGAATTTGAATACCCAAAGCACCTAATTCGCTTATTGCAGGTCCTGGAACAAGTTCTGTTGGTCCTGCTTCTATTTCAATATCTCTTGGAGCTTCTTGCCCGACTTTTGCCTTTGCAGCACTCTTGCTTTTGATTAACTCTCCTGCAAGTTCAAAAGCATCCAAATCAGAAAATAGAATTGCAACACTTTCAGTAATATTGTCTTTTATCTTTTTGACAGCTTCATTTCCTGATTCATCTATTGCTCTAAAAATCAAACTCTTCTTAGGAACAACCACTATGGCCTTTCTTCTCAGCTTTTTCACAACTTCTTGAAATTGCGAACCAGGAAGATTTTTTATTGATGCAATTAAAACAGTTTTTTTGTTCTTTATCAAATTAGCCAATTCTTTTACAATTTTTTTCTTTTCTTCTGAAACATGAGTTGTTTTTTTCCCTGTCATTTTAAAAGTTTATAGCCTCCTTTTCAATGCAAATATATCCGCAGTCAGTAACTAAGAAAGAAGTTTTACATTCATCACATTCCGAACCTTTTTCATAAATACTTATAGATTGCTCAATAAGATAAAAACTTGGAATTATTCTTGTCAATTCTTCCACACTTTCTGGTTTTTTTGGTCCCCATATTGAACCATTTGCGATTCTAATCAAACCCTTAAATCCCCTCGCATTAGAATATCTTCCATCATCTGGAAAAGAATCCATTATTGTCTTTATGACATACTCCTGAGTATAAAATTCTTCATTTCTCTTAAATTTTTTCTGAAATTCTGTTTCTTCACTCATCTTATTTTTATTTTCTGAGGTTTAGTCATTGTGAATTTTACCTCTATATTTTTTATGTTCTCCTTGTCTCTTGGGAGAGCTTTTATTACAGCATTATAAACTGCCAAAATGTTCTCAATAATATCTTCGTCTTTCATGCTTTGTTTCCCAACAGCAAGTTTTATACTTGCTTCTTTGACTTTTATTTTCACACTATTTTCTATTTTATTTTTTAATTCACTAATAGTTTTGTCATCGCTATTAGTAATAATTCCTAATTGAGGAGAGGGCATTTTTCCTGCTGGTCCCAAAACTCTACCAAAAGATGTTGCAACAGAAGGCATTAAACTCGCCTGAGCAATAAAGAAATCAAATTTTTTTACCAATTTTTTTACTTCTTTTTTGTCTGAATATTTTTTAAATTCCATCTTTGTGATAGTATCAACATTTTTATTTTTAGTTTCCAGGAATGCAGCAATTTTCTTGTCTTTGATTTTATGAGGGACAGAAGTAAAAAGATTAATTGAATTTTTTTTGACATCAAATTTTTGCAGATTTATAATTAAGTCAACACTCTGGTTGAATTTTCTTTCTTCTGTTTTTCTTAATTCAGCTAAAGCTGTTTTCAAATCTTCATTCAAATCCATCTTAAATATCTTCTACCTATGCACCACGAGCATAGAATTTATTTCGTGATGATGTAGTACGATGAATTCCTTAGATAAAAGGCATTTATAAGTTTTACTATAACAATCCTTATAAATAAATTCTTGTTTTCCCTAACATGGTATTTAAAAGTGATTCCATGTTTATACGACATCTTCGGATTGCAAAGAAAATGTCGTCCTTCAAATACAGGAAGGGAAGCTTACAAAAGAAACCGCGAGGTGTCTTTTGATGGAACTCATAGCATTACTTTCAACAGGAAAAGGTTCTTGGGCACAAGTTTCAGGATTAATGACTCATGGAGAATGGGACAATGTAATTCTTCTTGGGGGAGACTTTGCAAAAGATTTCAAACATGAAAAAAAATTTGAATTTCTCAAAGTAGATTTGGATAAAAAAATAAAAGATTTGCAAAATGAATTTTTACAAAAACTTAAAGGAAAAATAAATGGAACAGAAGTCGCCCTTTCAATAGCAAGTGGCGAAGGAAAAGAACACATGGCTTTGATTTCTGCACTAATCAATTTGCCTGTCGGAATAAGATTCGCAGCCCTCACTAAAGAAGGAGTTATTGATTTGTAACTAAACCTCCATCTTAGAAATTTTATCTCTCTTATATTTTATTTTTGTTGCCTTTTCACCAACAGGTTTCCATTGTTGAATTTTTCCGGCATGAACTTCTATGGCTTCGGTTTTTCTAAGAGAATGAACTTGTTTTTTTGAAACTATTGGAAAATGTTTTACCTCTAAAAGATATTCTGGTATGAACCATATATTTTCATCAGAACACATCCAATTCAACTTATTGAACTTATCTAAATTCACAGGCATGCTGTATGATCTCAAAGTTTTTTTCCCATCGTCGGTAAAATATTCATTAAAATAAGACATAACTAATTCTCTTATTGATTTGTAAATAGGATCTCTGTATTTTAAAATAGCTCTGTTTGATTTGCTTATCGCTCCCCAGAATTTTCCTTTTTTAAAAACAGCAATGACGTGATCATAATCTTTGTCGTTTGCAGTTAAATCCACGACGAGAGGAGGATAATTATTCATTTTTAATGCAGCACATGCAAATATGGCTGCCTCTATGCAATGAGCTTTTCCTGTTTCAAGAACTTTTTTTGGGGAAACACAAGTATCACCATTCTTTTCAAAATTTATCTCTAATTCCTCCAGAAAATCTTGTATTTTCGACGGAGTATTCAGTTTTTTTAAGATAGTAATCTCTTTTTTATTAAAACCATCCATATTGAATAAAAAGAAAAATATTTTATAAACCCATCTTTTACAGAGAAAAAGAAGTTAAATTGGACACAAAAATAAAACCTTAAAATTTTATAATAAATAAAAAATAAAAATAAAAAATAAATTCAATTACCTTCTTTTCTTTTTCTTAGCTTTTTTCTTAGCTTTCTTTTTTGCCATTTTCATACCTCTTTTTAATTATTTTTATTACGTTAAGAAGCTTTAAATACTTTTTCCCAAGATTTTTTTTAAAATCCAAAAATAAATTTTTTTAAAATTTTACAGAATTCTAATAAAAATCCATCTTGCTAATAGAAGGAAAAAAAGTAAGAAAATAAGAAGAGACACTATGCTAAAAAATTTCTTGGCAATTTTTTCAGATTTTGTAATGCTTAGAATAGTCAGATAAAAGAATCTTCCTCCGTCGAGAATCCCTAAAGGAAGCATATTGAAAAATCCAACAAGCAAATTGATTATTACAATCCACCATAATAAATCTTTTATGAAAGAGCTGAGTTCATTTTTTGGTTCATAATAAACATAAGGCTCTTTATAAGAAGGAAAGTAAGAGATGGTTTTCCCAATTACTCCACTTTGTTTCTGTGAAAGAAATCCTACTCCAAGCCAAACTCTTGTTTTGTCATTCGGGTTTTCTTTAAGTTCAACATTATATTTTTTGATATCAGAGCTTTCAAGTGTCTCTATTTCAACAACATCTCCAGGAGAATATTTTTTCAATTCAGATTCTAATTTTTCCAAGCTGGTAGTAGCCTCACCATTTATTTTGAGAATTATATTCCCAATCCCTGCCCTAATTGCCGGGGCGTCGTTATAGAGGATTATTAACCCTTGGTTTTCTTTTTGGTTCTCAAGAAATTTCTTTGAAGCAATATAATTTTTATCTTCAGCAGAAAATTCATTTAATCCTTCTTCTTCTAAATTTTCAAGAAGATTATCATAATTTTGGATGTTATTTACTTCAATGCCATTCACAGAATCTATCTTTGAAACATTCACAATAGAATAACTATAAGAATTAAATCCAACTCCTGTAGCTGAAAAAGAAACAGAGAAAAATAAAAAGAGTATGAAGTAAAATAGAATTGAAGTTATTATGTTTGCAAATACTCCTGCAGAAAGAACCGACATTTGGCTGAACTTTGTTTTTTTCGTCATCTGTTTGTCATCTTGCTCAACAAAAGCCCCAAAAATTGCAGGGAAATATTTCAGGAAAGCAAAACCAGTTGATTTTATTCTGATGTTGTATCTTCTGGCAAAAATCCCGTGGGAAAATTCATGAACTGTAGCAACAATCAATATTGCTATTATAAAATCAATGAAATAAAATTCAGGAAAAAAACCTTCCAATCCAAATATTTTTGGGAAATAAGGGATGAGTGGGGCCACAGGAGGGGCTTTGAAATTTTGCAAAATTGATGAAGTGAAATAAAGATAAACAGATTGAATGATTAAAATAACAATACCTACCATCAAGACGTATCCTGTTGCGATGGAGATGTAACTTAAAATTTTGAGAGTTTTTTGATATTTTTTACCGACGTAATCAATAAGTTTAATTCCCCACTTTGTCCTGTAAAGCATAAGCCATCCTTCTTGTCCAAGATTCTTTCTATTTTTGTAAAGAAAAAAAGATATTAAAATTACAAATAGAGCTAACAGTAACAAATCAAGCACAACTAAATTAACCATCTTTTTCAAAACTTATTTATTTTTTCTTTAAAGGACGAAATGCTTTTCTTCCACATTTTCTGCATTTTACTTTCCCTTCAAGAATCTTCAGTTGCTTCGCTCTTATTTTTGTATGACACTTTTTACAAACAAAAACATTCTTAAACAATCTCGTGGTAGCTTCCTGTATCTTTGCCATGTTATAATTTACGTTTAATTATTTTTTCACCTTCAACATCCCAATATTCTACATTGGAATTTTCTTCAAGCTCTGATTTTATCTCTTCAGGACAAGCAACTTCTAAGGTTTCAAAGTTCTCCAAATCCATTAAGCTAACATTATCTCCTACTGAGAGAACCTGTCCTTTTCTCTTGTCTACCATAGGAACTTCCATTCTTTCATGCCCTGGAACAACAAAAACTTTTTTTTGTCCAGTGATTATCCCGACAGCTTCTATTCTAACTTTCGCATGTCCGTGTTTTCCTGTTTTACTAATGTCCATGCTCTTGACAACGCACGGTGTTCCATCGACGATAATATTTGTTCCTACTTTCGCTTGTGTCGCCTCAATTATTTTCAAAACCATATTTTAACTAAAAAAAATACATTTATAAACATTCTCAAAATCCAATTAATAAATGCCATTTGCAAAAAAAGATTTTATTGAGATAGAATTCACAGGGAAAATAAAAAATAGCTCTATTTTTGATTCAAACATTCAAGAGGATATTAAAAAAGCAGGATTAAAATTGGAAGCAAAACCTTTTGTTTTTTGTTTAGGAGAAGGTATGTTCCTTAAAGGTGTTGAAGACTTTCTTATTGGAAAAGAAAATGGAAGATATGAAATTGAATTGTCTCCTGAAAAAGCTTTTGGAAAGAGAGAGACTAATTTGGTTCAAGTAATTCCAATCAAAATTTTTCATCAACAAAAAACAAATCCTGTTCCTGGTTCTGTTTTTAACTTTGATGGGAAGATAGCAAAAGTTTTGTCAGTCTCAGGGGGAAGAGTTATTGTTGATTTTAATCATCCTCTTGCAGGAAAAACTGTTGTTTATGAGGTAAAAGTATTAAAAAAAGTAGAAGATATAAATGAAAAAACAAAAGCACTAATAGAATTCTTTACAAGAAAAGATTTTAAATTTAATATTGAAGGAAAAAAGCTTTTTATAGAAGCTGACAAGCAATTTGGAGAATTCTTTAACTTATTCAGGGATAAATTCAAAGACCTTTTAGGATTAGAACTTGAAATCAAGGAAATCCCTAAAACATCACAATAATTCTTATAAATAGCAGTTAGCTATAATAATCATGGCTGTTTACTCAAGCGATAATGGTTCTGTAATATCTGACATTGCACCACATTTGCAAGAAATTGACAGAGAATTAGAAGAACTTCTAAAAAAACAATCTGCAAAAATAAAAGTAATTGGTGTTGGGGGTGGAGGAAATAACTCTTTAAGCAGAATGAAAGAGATAGGGATTAAAGGGGGAGAATTAATTGCAATTAACACAGATGCCCAAGATTTATTATATGCAAATTCTGATCAGAAAATATTAATTGGGAGAGAATTAACTCAAGGTTTGGGAGCAGGAAGTAATCCGACAGTTGGAAAAGAAGCTGCAAAAGAATCTGAGTCTGAGATAAAGAAAAAAATTGAAGGAAGTGATATGATATTCATTACCTGTGGTTTAGGAGGTGGAACAGGAACTGGCGCCGCTCCTGTCGTCGCGAATCTGGCGAAAAAACAAGGCGCTTTAACAATAGGGGTTGTTACTCTTCCTTTCACAATTGAAGGGAAAAAAAGAATTGAAAATGCAATGGAAGGTTTGGAAAGAATGGAATCAACAGTTGATACGCTGATTGTAATTCCAAATGATAAACTTCTTGAACTTGCACCAGAACTGCCATTACACACAGCATTTAAAATTGCCGACGAGATTTTGACAAACGCAGTAAAAGGGGTTACAGAGCTTGTAACAAAATCAGGTTTGGTAAATTTAGATTTTGCAGATATAAAAGCTGTGATGGTTGACGGAGGAGTTTCGTTGATTGGTTTGGGAGAATCAGACACACAACAAAGAGCAATAGAAGCTGTTGAAAAGGCAATTCAAAATCCACTTCTTGATGTTGATATCTCAAATGCAACAGGCGCTCTTGTAAATATTATCGGGGGTTCTGACATGAGCCTTGACGAATGCAAATTAATAATTGAGGCAGTTGGAGAAAAATTAAACCCTGATGCGAAATTAATCTGGGGAGCACAACTTTCACCAGACATGGAAAAATCAATAAGAGTTTTGTTAATTGTTACAGGTGTAAAGAGTAATCAGATTTTAGGACACACAGATAGTTTGGAAAAAAGAAAACACCAGGAAATTGAAGAGGAATTGGGGATTGAGTTTTTTGAATAATTTTAAAAACTCCCTATTTCTCCTTAAATCATGATTGAACAGGCAAAATCATTTTTCATTAAATGCAGAAGAGTGTGGCATATTTTGAAAAAACCTTCAAGAAAAGAATTTCAAACAATTTCAAAAGTTTCTGCAATTGGAATAGGGATAGTGGGGGCAATTGGATTTGCAATTAGTTTGTTGATGAAAGTTTTTGTATAGTCTTTTACATAAATCTTTAAATATTTCTAAAAGAAAATAGATTTATAATGAATCTTGAAAGAGTGTTGAAAAGAGGTTTAATAACTGGTTTAACCTCACTTTTGTTAATAACTTGTGGAGATGATTCTTCTCCAACATCCATCTCTCAAAAACAATCTTCAACCCAAATTTCTCAAAAAAATAATCCTCCAGTAATTTCTTCCAGCCCTTTAACGCAAATTGATGAAAATTCTTATTACGAATATCAAATTCAAGCACAAGATCCTGACGGAGATTTGGTGAATTACAGAATTGAAGGCCCTTCCTGGTTGTCAGTCACTCACAATATTATTTTTGGAACATCTCCAGAAGTTTCACAAGACAAGATTTACTCTGTTAAATTAATAGTTGCCGACGGAGAAAATGCAAGAGCAGAACAATCTTGGAATTTACTTGTAAAAAATTCTTATAACGTAAATGTTCTCTCCCAAAATCAGATTAATCAATTATCTTCTGTTAATGAAAACAGCTTATCTTTCACAAATCCTGTTTCTTTTTCTCAAGGAGACATAATTGTTGCAGGAATAAACAATAACACTCCTAAAGGAATTTTAAGAGAGATAACAAATATTTCTCAGGATAAAAGAACAATTCAGACAAAACAAGGAACTCTTGAAAAAGTTTTGAAAAATAATTCTTTTTCAATTAGACAAACTCTTTCTCCCTCAACTGCGAAAACAACAGAGTTTTCCGAGGGAGTTTTTAAAAATGCTTCATCTGCATCTGCTTTCTCATATGACTTGAAAAAAGTTATTCTTGAAGATAGAAATAAGGAAATTTTTCTTGACGGAAATATTTCATTTAATTTAGATTATATCTTGGATGCCGAATTTAAAACTCCAGGAAAATTTTTATTCAAAATTGTTTCTGATGAATCTGTTGATCTTAAACTAACTTCCACTGCAAGATACTATATTCTTCCTAATGAGAAAACAATTGCGAGATTAGATTTGGGAGCCTACACTTTTGTTCTTCCTCCTCCTGCACCTCCGGTTCCAATTGTAGTCACTCCAAAACTGGATGTTGTCGTCGGAATAAAATCAACTTTGATGGGCTCGTTAGAAACGCGCGTTCTCCAAAAAGCAAATTTTTCTCCTGCAATTATCTATGAAAATGGTTGGAGAACATCAAGAGAGTTTTCTAATAGTTTTGAATTTTCTAATAGTTTAGTAAAAGAAGATTTAAAATCAGAAATTTATGCAGGAATGTCTTTGAATATTTTATTTTATGAAGGTTTTCCTGGTCCAAAAGGAGCTGTGAATAGCGGTTTAAAATTTGAAGCCGCATCACCAATAAGTTGGAAACTTTATGGAAATTTTTGGATGACTCTTGGCGTTGATATGGGAATATTTAGCAGTGTTATTCCAGATTATGCTTATCCTGTAATTTCATTTGAAAAAATTTTAAATGAGATGGGTTCAACAGGACAAGAAATCACAACAACAATACAACCTGGCCCAGAAGGAAAAGATGCTTATGTTTCTGTAAATTACTACGCGAATGGAAATGTTTCTTATGAAGGAGAAGATAACGAAAGATTAGAGGTATCCAAGTTATCAGGAATTTGGGATTATGAATCATTCATTCAATTTCCATTATCCTCAATTCCTTCCGGAGCTTCAATCACTTCTGCAAAATTATATTTGTATGGAGTAGGATCTTTATACAACGAACCTGTAAAAGTCAATGTAAAAAAAGTTTTGGAAAATTGGAATGAATCTATTAAATGGAATAACAAACCTGATTATGATAATAAAAATATAACAAGTGTGACACTTACAAATTATAATGGGTGGCATGAATTTGACGTAACGCCTCTGGTTGAAGAATGGGTTAAAGGAGTTTCTAATTATGGTATGGCTTTAACAGCCTCTTACAAACGTCCCTCTAATGATGGGGCATTCCGTAGCAGCGACAATCCTGATACTTCAAAAAGACCAAGACTTGTTGTTTCACATAAATAACCTCTCACAAAAATTTATAAACCTCTAATTTTATAAATCTTCATCTACTTCTTAAGAAGTTATGGGGTAGTGCGAACAAAATGATATTTATTGTAAAAGTAATAACAAACAAGGAAGAGAGAGCAGTTGACATGATTGCAGAAAAAGTTGAAAAGAAAAACTTAAATGTTTTTTCAGTTTTGCGTCCGCATGGTTTGCGAGGTTACATTCTTCTTGAAGCAGAAGACAGAGAATCTGCAGAAGAAGCTGTTTTTAATTTACCTTACATAAAAGGAATAATTGGAAAAACCGTCGGTTATGAAGAGATAAAAAATATGGTAGAACCTTCTGTGACAGCTGTTTCAATAAAAGATGGAGATATTGTAGAAATAATCGCAGAACCTTTCAAAAAAGAAAAAGCAAAAGTTTTAAGAATTGATAAACAAAAAGGAGAAGTAGTTGTTAGCTTATTAGGAGCAGTTGTTCCATTGCCAGTTACAATTAAACTTGATAATGTTAAAGTCATAAGGCGTGAAGATGCCGAGGACGACGAATAAAATGCAAACAAAACTTTTAGTAGAAGGTGGAAGCATGAAACCAGGCCCTGCACTTAGTCAGAAACTCGGTCCTCTTGGAATAAACATAAACAACATAATTCAGAAGATAAACGAAGCGACAAAAGATTTCAACGGATTAAAAGTTCCAGTTGAATTAAAAATAGATGCATCAACAAAAGAATTTGATATTAAAGTTTTTTCTCCTCCTGCTTCAGAATTATTAAAAAAAGAATTAAAGATAGAAAAAGCTTCAGGACTTCAGAAAAAAACAAAAGTTGCAAATGCTTCAATAGAACAAATTATTTCTGTTGCAAAAATAAAATTACCTAATATGCTTTCTAAAGATTTAAAATCAGCTGTTAAAACTATCGTCGGAACTTGTGCTAGTTTGGGAATTCTTGTTGAGAGCAAATCTCCTCTTGAAGTTGAACGAGAAATTGAAGAAGGAAAATACGACAAAGAAATTAATTCAGAAAAGACAGAAACTTCTGCAGAAAAAAAAGCAGAACTTGACAAATATTTTGCAGAGTTAAAGGAAATGCAGGAAAAACTTCTAAAGCAGGAGCAAGCTGCACAGGAAGCTGCTAAAGAAGAAAAGACAGACGAGAAAAAAACTGAAGAGGCACCGAAGGAAGAAAAGAAAGAAACTAAGAAAAAATAGTTTTATAAATTAATTTCCCTCTCTCTCAATAGGGGGCTGTGGGGTAGCCTGGTAGCCTTTCAGGTTTGGGACCTGACGACCCCGGTTCAAATCCGGGCAGCCCCATTTATATTTAACAATACACAAAATGCCAAAATCAAAAAAATCAAAAGCATCAGGAAGGTTTGGAGCAAGATACGGAAAGAAAGTAAGGGCAAGATTAGTTGAAGTTGAAAACAAGCAAAGAAAAAAACAAAAATGCCCTTTCTGTAAAAAAATAGGTGTAAAAAGATTATCAAAAGGCATCTGGAAATGCCCTAAATGCGAAAAAAAATTTGCAGGCCACGCCTATTATTTAGAATGAAAATTAGAAAATTAAATAAAGGAAGAGAATATTAAAATAAAATGGTTCAATACAAGTGTTTTAAATGCGAGAAAAGTATAGTTTCTAAAGCTCTTGAAAAAAGATTTGTTTGTCCTCATTGTGGAAGCAAAATTTTTTACAAGCCAAGAACTAAAATAAAAAAAGTAAAGGTGAAGTAAAATGTCTTCTGACAAAAATATTCAGGAAATGCAAATCCTGGAACAAACTCTGCAAAATTTGTTGATGCAAAAACAAGCTTTTCAGATGGAGATGTCTGAAACAAAATCTGCATTGTCAGAGATAGAAAAATCCAAAGAAGATGTATTCAAGATAATAGGACAATTAATGATTAAGACAGATAAAAAGAAAATAAACGAGGAACTTTCAAACAAAGAAAAGATTCTTGAGTTAAGAATTAAGAATATTGAGAAACAAGAGTCTTCCCTAACAGAAAGATTGGAAAAATTAAGAGACGTGATAATGAAGGGGATAAAGAAATAATATATGTGAAAAATCCCCGAAATCTTTATAAATATCTCACTCATAAATTTTATTATGGTATTTGATAAGATAAAAAAAGTTTTCTCCGATTCTGTTGCAGAACCTATGGACGACGAATATTTGGAGATTGATGTTGGTCACGAAGAAAAAGAAAAAAAAGTTTTGGTGAAACTATTCATTTTGAAAGATTACGAAGATGTAAACGAAATTCTTAATGCTTTGAGAGAAGGATATACTATCGCAGTAATTGATATTAAGGTAATCCGAAAAAAAGATCCTATTGAACTAAAAAGGGCTGTCTCAAAAATAAAGAAAACAACAGATGCTCTTGAAGGAACTATTGCTGGATTTGGAGAAAATATTGTTATTGTAACACCTTCTTTTGCAAAAATCCAAAAGCAACCAGAGAAAATAGACAAAGAAGAACCAAGAAACAGGTTTGATTAAAATGAACAAAATAAAGAGAAGAGATTTCTTTAAAACAATTCTTTTTGGTTTTGGGAGTTTATCTTTAATTGGGAAAGATTCCTTAGATAATATTTTACCTAATTCTGTTGTTAAGCCTGAAAGACCAAAACTCAACGTATGTTATTCTGCACCAGTAAAAGCGTTCGAAAATCCTTTTAATGAAATTGCATTATTTGGAGACGATAAAGAGCAAGCTGAAAAATTTGCATTATCTCCATGTGGCAAAGGGATAGTTTATTACTCGGGAGCAATAGATGGAGAAGGAATAGAGGGGAGTTATAGGGTTTCAAGAGAAATATTTTAAAATTAAAATTCTCACCCTATTATTATACTAAACTCTTGCAATTCCAAACAGATTCTTTATAGCCACAATAATTGTTGCAGGAACAAACAATGCTAATAAAGCTCCAAATACTGCTGCAACAGTGTCTCCAACACCTATTCCTATTAATGAACCATGAACACTATCCATACCAAATTTACTAACAATAACAAGGATGGCTCCTGCAATCATGAATGTTTGAGAATCTTTTTGCGAAACTTTTATTGTAAATCCAATAAATAATCCAAGAAGAACCAATATTGCATAAATTGCAGAGCTATACTTCTTTAATGCAGGAATAGGAATCAAACTTGTAGATAATCCGATAAGTATTGCAAGAACAACTCCTGCTAAGAAAGCCTTTGCGCCAAGAGAATTTTCTTTTGCTTCAATCGCCATTTTGTTTTTTAACCCTCTAAAAAAGAGGGGTTACTGTAAGGAGAACCTTGGTGCCCCTCATTTCCGTCAATAAATTAAAATAATTAAATTATATAAATCTTTTTAACAAGACAAAATAATCTAAAATCAGAATATATTTTTTATAATACAAATATTTATAAACCATAGTAACTGCAGAATTACAACATGATAAAAAACAAAACATTTTGTTTGTCTATCGCAAGCATCTTCGCATTAGTTTTAGTTTTGAATTTCGCAAGCGCTGCAACAGTTTTCTCTGATAATTTTGATGATGGAGATTTAACTGGTTGGACAACAAGCAACTGGTCAAATGCAGGAACTTATGCAGAATCCACAAATGTTGATAACGCTACTCTTGAGAGAACAATTAGTACTTCTGGTTATGAAACTATCATTGTTAAATATGACAGACAATTAGGAAATGGTTGGGAAACTGACAATAATTTTAAATTATCTTGGTCTGTTGATGGAAGCACATACACTAATTTAGAAGAAGTTGTTGGAGTTACAGCAGACAGTCCTGATTTACCTAATGATGCTTCATTTGTTTCAAAGACATTTAATTTGCCTTCTTCAGCAAATAATAATGCTGGATTCAGAATAAAAATAGAATGTTCAACAGATGCTACAGCTGAATTCTGTAGATTAGATAATGTTGTCATAGAAGGAACAGCAACTTCCTCAACAGCAGATTTCTGTGCATATGATTCTGGAGTTACTCAAAATCCTGGAGAATTAAAAGTAGATATAAGAGACATAACTGTTATAGAAGGTTACGGAAAAGATGAAGAATGGCTTCCACTGGATGAAGTAGAAATAGAAGTAAGAGTTGAAAATGATGGAAATTATGATGTTGATGATATTTCTTTAGAATGGGGCATTGCAGATTCTAACCTTAATAATTGGGTTCTTGAGATGGATGAGATAAAAGAATTCAACCTCAAAGATGGAAAAGATGACACTTTTATAGTCACATTCCAATTAAGAGAAAAGGATCTTGATATGGATCTTGATGAGATAGTTGGAAATAATTATAAGATTGTTGTAAGAGCAACAGGAACAATTGACGATAGAGATTCTTCAAACGATGGAGAAAAAAGTTGTCATTATGATTCTGAAGATGTTTCAATTGAAGAAGAAACAGATTTTGTAATAATTAACAATATTGATTTCCCAGAAACAGTTCAATGTGGAATGGATGTTCAAATATTGGCAGATGTTTGGAATATAGGTTCAGATGAACAAGATGATGTTCTTGTTTTATTAAGAAACACAGAATTGGGAATTGATGAAAGAACAGAATTTTCAAGAATAAAAGAATTTGATAATGAAAAGCTTACTTTCACAGTTCAGATACCTGAAGATGCATCTGAAAAAACATATTACTTAGAATTTACAGTATTTGACGAAGATGGAGATATTTATGAAAATGATTTTGATGACGAAGATTCAAAATTCACAGCACCTCTTGTAGTAGAAGGAAATTGTGGAGTTAGTCAAAAAGCATTAGTTTCTGCAAGTTTGCAATCAGGAGGAAAAGCAGGAGATGACTTGGTAATAAAAACAACAATAACAAATACAGGAACTACTTCAGCAACTTACACTTTGAATGCAGCAGATTATTCTTCATGGGCATCATTATCAAGTATTGACCCAATCACATTAATAGTGAATTCAGGAGAATCAAAAGAAGCTCTATTAACATTCAAAGTTAACAATGACGCTTCAGGAGATCAAACATTCAACATAGAAGTTCTTTCAGGAACTGATTTAGTAATGAAACAACCTGTTTCAGTTTCAATTGAACAATCTGGATTTGGTGGATTCTCTTTCGGAAGCAACTGGTATTTATGGTTAATTGGAGCATTGAATGTTATCTTAGTTATAATAATAATTGTTATAGCAGTAAGAGTTGCTAAATAATTCTAAAATGACTTTTGATTTATCCTCAAGAATTGATTTGATATCTTCTATATCTGAAGATGAATTCAGAGAACAAGAATATAAACTTGTGAAAAAGGAAATTAAAAAAATAAAAAACGGAAAAATTAAAGAAAAATATTTAGATAAACTTGATTTTGCTTATAATCAAAGATAATATTAAAAAACCCTCTTCCAAATTCTCTCTCCAAATTTTGTTTTATTTTCTATTTTAATAATCCCAACACCTATTAAATATCCAATTATTCCTCCGACAAGAACATCACTCATAAAATGCAGTCCAAAATAAACTCTTGAAAAAGCAATTAAACTCGCAAGAATAATCCAAATATACTTGAATTTAGGAAATTCTTTTGACAAAATAGGGATTGCACAAAAGGCAAGCATTGATTGAAAAGAAGGAAAAGAAAAATTCCAGATGAGATAACTTGTAGATTCTAATGAAGGCAATATTGAAACAATTCCTATTTGAAAAGGTCTTAATCTATGAACTAAAACCTTCAATAAAAAACTTATGACTACTACTGTTCCAAGAGTTATCCACAAAGGAAGGATCCATTTTCTCTTATGCTCGTGCCATAAAAACAAACTTGTTAGAAAAAAGAAGATTATTATCTCTGAACTAATAAAAGTTATTCCTAAGAAGAAATCATTAAGCACAGCATTATTTATTAAAGAAATTCCTTTGACTATTTGCACGTCAAAATAAAAAATTAAAAAGACAGCCAATATGATGGCTGTCCATATTATCCCTCTTTTTTTTAACATAACTTAACAAACATCAAATTATTTAAATACATTTCCACTATTGTTTTCATATGAATAAAATTTTTGATATTTTTTTAAGGTATATAATTTTAATAATCGTAGCCTTTCCTAATTTTTATCTTTTATATCTAATATTCACACCATTAACTCTTTACCCTGTTTATTTTTTGCTTAACTTGTTCTATGATGTTTCCCTAAGAGGAGACTTTATTATGATTGGATATCGCTCAATAGAACTGATTGGAGCATGCATAGCTGGTTCTGCATATTATCTCCTATTAATATTCAATCTTTCTGTTCCTGACGTTAAATTAAAAAAAAGATTTAAGATGCTTGCATTCGCATTTTTAGCCTTTCTTGTAATAAATATAATAAGAATATTTTTGCTGAGCATATTATTCTTATCAAATTCCCAATGGTTTGATATAACTCATAAATTATTTTGGTATGTTGGGAGTATCGTTTTTGTCGTCGGTATTTGGTTTTTTGAAGTTAAATATTTTAAGATAAAAAAAATTCCGATATATTCTGATTTAAGATTTCTATTTAAGAAACTAAAATAATCCAATAACTCCTAAAGTCCCCAACATTACGAGGATACCTGCAATTAAAACACCAAGAGCTATTGCCAAAACACTTTTTTTTCTATCTAACCCCAAAATCCATGATACAAATGTCCCTGTCCATGCACCTGTTCCTGGAAGAGGGATAGCAACAAATAATACTAAAGCGATAAATCCGAACTCAGAATATCTTCTTTCAAATTTGTCTATCTTCTCCCTTTTTCTTTTAAGATAATTCCCAAAAGATTTTCTGTAAAATCCTCTCTTCATGAAAACGTGATGTATGTTGTCTAAAAAATAAAAAATGAAAAAAATTACAAGAACATTTAAGAGAACTACAAGAAAAAAGATTAGATAAATTGGAATTCCGTTTTCTCTTGCATATAATATCGCCAAGGGAAGCCCAACTCTCAATTCTGTAACAGGCATTATTGTAAGAAGAAGCGCGTAAAAAAGTTTTATAACCATTCTTTGTTAATTCTTTCAAAAGTTTCAACCATAAATCTTTCTGTTCCTTTTAGAATTTCGCAATTATCCACAGAGATGGTGTAACATGCAGGCCCTGTTTGTTCAACAATTGTGGAGTTTCCAGGCCCTATCTGAATAAACATATATCTTCCTTGAGGATCGCATGTTGCATTTACATCTTTTCCAACTTTCATTCCAGAAATAGTAAATATCTTATTAAGGTTCCCAATAGCAATTCCCCCGTCTTTGTTACAATCAATTATCTCTTCATCACTAATATTCACTATCACTTGTTTTAACGGAATATCAAGTGTTATAACTCCTTCAAAAGGAATTTCTTCTTTTAGTTTCCTCGGATCATTTCTCAAATAAATATTGTATTCTGCAGGCTTACCCTCAGAGAGCACTGGGAAAGAAGTTTGATATGTTGTTAAACATGGTTGAGTATCACAAAACTTAACAACGTTAAATGTAACTCCTCCTTGTTCAAAATTTTTAAATCCATGAATAACCAATATTACAACAAATATTGCCACAACAACCAAAGAAATTCCTACGAAAAAAATCTTTAATTGCTTGTCTTCTCTTGCTCTCTGCAATTCTTCTTTATTTTCTTCTTCATCTCTTTTAACCATATTTATTCACTCTCTTTCGGCTTTATAAGTTTTATTATGGCAAAGGATTCTTTTTGGAAACATTTTGAAAAGACTTATTATGTTACTCCAAATACCTTAAATAAGAATCCATCGCTTAGTTTAGTTAAATCGTTTATATTTCCCTCTATAAAAACACAATTTTTTTCTTTTGTTATTTTCCTAATTTGTCCCTCATTTATTATAATAAAATTATCTTCACATGTTTTAATTGGAAGTCCTTCCTCACATCTTTCTCCTTCAAGACAAGCATACTGAATTCTTTGAACAATTTTATTCTGAGAAAATAAATTAGTATAAATTTCTGAAATAGGTTCTTCATATTCAGAAGAGATATATAACGGTTTTCCTAAATAATTATTTATTGAATCTCCAACAAAGTCAATTTGTCCTGTTTGTAATGGATTATATCTAAATATTAATTGAAAATTATCTTTTTGCAAAACCCAAAAATCATTTTGCTTCACAAAAACAAACCCGTTATAATTCATCTTCTCAAAAGTTGAAGAAGTATTTCCTCCAAAAGCATACCCTAAAACGCTAAATATCATAACCCCTATAAGAACAATCCCTATAATCCATCCATCCCTCTTTCTTTTTTTTCCTTCTTCATATTTTGAACTTATTTTTCTCATATTATTATTATTATTATTATTATTATTATTATTTATAAAAAACTGCCAACCAGATTGTTTCTTTTTTAGTATCTGTTTTTTCAACCCTGTGTTTCACATGTTTAGGTATGTTAATCCAGTCACCCTCTTTTAGATTGACAATTTTATTTCCAAACGACAATTCTGCAAAACCTTTTACTAAAAGAACAAACTCGTTTTCTTCTTGATTATAAAATTCTCCATTCGGAGTTTTATGCCCTTTTGAAATAATTCTTTCTATTCTGCAGGATTTTGATTTTACCAATGTTTCAAAAATCTCTTTTGGAATATCCTTAGGTATCTTTGCAAATACGTTCTTGACTATCATTTTAAAGATTATTAATTTATACAATCCTTTAGATATAAAAACTTTGCTTTAGAGACTTACGTCATATAAGTTAAAATAAAAAAGAAAAAAGGGAAAAATAAAAATAAATTTTTAGACTTATGCTTCTGTTGTAACAAGCTCAGCGCTTGTTGCAGATGTTCCTTTATACTCTTTGCCAGTATCAACAGTTTGAGTTCTTAGGTATTTAGCAGCATTTACAGTATCAGCAACTTCGTAACCAGCAACTAATAATGCAATCTTTCCAGACGCATATTTGCCACTGTAGCTCTTTATTAGGAATTGTCCTGAGCCTACACCTGTTGATTCTGTGAATGCAGAACCACAGTAAGCACCACCAACTAAGTTTGCAGCAACTGAATTAATACAGCTTCCACCAACTACAATCAAGTTCTTTGAACTTACAGAGCTTACTTCGCTATCTTTAACTAACACCTCTCCAAGTGAAGTTGTTCCGCTTGGCGTTGTTGTGCTTGAAATTGTTGAACCTTGTTCAGCAACATATATCTCTGCATATGTTTCAGAGTTACCTGTTGGATAATATACTTCTGCTGAATCTGCACCACTTGAAGGGACTTTATGCAATATTCTTGGAGCAACATCGTCAGCTATGTATGTTTCATACACATCAGTTTCTCCAATTTCCTCTCCTCTTGAACCTCCAGTTCCAGTACCATCTATCTGTGAAACTTGCAAATCGTAGTCACTAGAGCCAGTGTCGTCAATAGTTAGATTGAATCCTGTTCCAGCAGATATAGTGTCGTCTTTATCTTCACCATCAAAAGACAACCAGAAGGTGTCATAACCATGTCCTGCTGTTGCACCATTCCAAAGATCTTTAAGCCCATCATCACCAGCTGTTTCATTTTGTGTTACATTAATAGCACCTGCAGCTGTTGCAGCAGTACTTGCATTAATAGTGTAAGGCAAGAATACAGATAATCCTCCAGCAGTTATTGCTGTGTGGAAACCTACATTTGTTCCACCTTCAATATCAACAGTTCTGTTTCCACCCGATGTATATGTAACTGCATTAATAGTAAGAACAACATTTCCAATTGAACACTCATCTGTAGCTCTTTTGTCATCACAAATACCATTCACCCAACCAGAGGATGTAAGTTTGTCAATTCTGGTTTGATTGTATCCGGTAACTTCTTCAGTATTAACTCTTAATACATAAGATTCTCCTTGTGCTGAAGTGTTATACGTAGCAACAAAGTATTTGTCCCAATCTGCACCACTATGCTTTTCATAGATTTTTATTGTACTATTCCCTGATGTTGCCAATCTTGTATTGTTATCTTTACCAATACCAAGATAGTTCCCTGTTGAATTAGCAAATAAAATAGGTATCGTAACGCTTCCATCTTTCAAAGGAAGAGTTAAAGACATAGCTTTACTTCCGTCTTTTTCAACTTTAACAACTTCTTCAGTGTTTCTAACAAGTTCATTCATAGTGAATTTTAATCCACCAAATCCTGGGACAAGAACATCATTGTCAGGAGTTATGAATGATTCTTCATCAGCTTTCCATTCTATAACAATCTTGTCCATCTTCGCAAGAGTTGATGTTCCTCCACTTGAATTATAAACCCATGCTTTTACTCCGTCAATAGCTTCATCATTAAGCTCTACTTCAGAACCAGAAACTATTTCTATTTTACCAGTTCCAATGCTAAATGAAGCAGTACCGATTTCCCCTGAAACTTCTAACTTGCTGATATCTCTTACTCCAATGTAAGAGCCGTCATTAAGTTTGTAAGAACCTCCAGCAGAAAGTTTTCCACTTGCAGGAGCTCTTTGTCCATCAACAGTGAAAACTACTTCGTCGTTATCCATAAACTGAATACTTACATCATGCCCTGCAATAGTTGTTGTTTCTCCTTCTGAAACACTTCCTATTTCAGCAGAATCAAGAAGAGTTAATGTACCAAGACAATTGTACGTAGCACCACAAGCAACAACTCCTCCAGTTGAATCAAAGTCAGATACATAATATGTTTTTCCAAACAAAGGTATGTCACTTCCTTCAATATCATCAAGTTCAGAACTTACAATATCTGATTCAGCATCTGTAGTAAAATCAAGTGTATAGTTTAATACAAATTCACTTGAATTAATTTTTAAACCAACTACAGGTGTTGGAGTGTCCAGACCCATTTCATCTTCATAATCAGAATCTTTAAAATGTTCCAGTGTGACTCCCCCAAGAGTTATTTTTTGTTCATATTTAAACTCATCGTTGTCATCTGCAACATATGTTCCTTTTGCAAGAAGAGTTGGTAAATCTTCATAGTCAAGAGTAGAAACTAAGCTAGACATAGAGTCTCTTATATTCCAATTATCACTTGATTTTTGAATAATTACTCCTTCTCCACCTTCAACAGAAGATGAAGTTCCTCCACTTGTTCCAGTCATGAATGTTTGTAAGTTAGCTTGTATGTTACTTGCTTCAACAAGGTCTAATGATGATACTCCTGTTCCAGTACCATAAACAATTGCCACATTTGCACTTCCTCCACTCACAAAAGGAGCAGGGAAATTTGCAGCAGCAGCAAATCCAATACCAGATACAGTCATCAAAGCACTAGTTCCTAAAGCTACTATTTTTTTGAAATTAAATCTCATCTCTTTTATACCTCCTTTCACCTATATTATTGTTGTCTATGACAACTTATCTTAAGTCAATAGCGATAGGGAACACTATTTCCTTAAAATATCTCTAGGTTTATCCCCTATAGAACACCGTAAGGTGTATAATACTGAATCAGAGTTTCTTTAAAAAGCTTCTCCCCTATTTTTCCTTTTTCACACATAAAAACCCTTATTTTATAGGTTTTATTTATAAAGATTATGCTGTCACTATATTATTAATACATATTACAACTACTTTATTTTTTATTAAAAAACAAACATTTATTAAGATAGATGTTTTAAAATATAATATATTATAAATAAAAACAGATATGTAAAAAATATACTTTTTACATATTTTTTAGATTAAAACACCGATGCCGACAACAAAAATAAGAGAGATAACAATTACTGAATCAAAAGGAGCCTTTAACATATTTAAAAAATCAAAATCCAGTAAAGAAGACTATGATTTTTCAGGAATACAATTATTAAGACAATTATTGAGCAATGAGAAAGCAAGAATTTTGCATGTAATCAAACATGAGAATCCCCAATCAATTTATGATCTTGCAAAAAAACTTGGAAGAGGATTTAAATCTGTGCAAGATGACATTAAACTTCTAAAAAGATTTGGGTTTGTGGAAATAACAGAAGAAACTACTAAAAATAGAATCAGACACAAACCAAAACTAACTTCTGACACTATTTCAATAAATCTAAAATTTTAAGAGTAAATAGTGAAGAAAACTTCAAAGTCATTTCCTTCTCTTGAGAAAGCCTGGAACCCTGCTCTTGAGTTCAATGTTTCATTTCCTTCTTTTTCAAAGAAGATTTCTCCATCATCAGAACTTATGTTTAATGAATATCCTTTATTTTTACTCCCTTCTCCCACATTCCAACTTGCTTCAAGAATCTCTCCCAAATTATTCTCAAGAATTTCACAAGAATTATTTCCCTCTGAGCAAATTTCATTATTTGAGCACGCGATAATTAATTTTTGAATTGAGAGATATTCATAACTATCACTGCATCCAGTAGTATATTGAAGTGTTGAATGAACAAAACTATTTGTTTCGTAACTCTCTGTTGTTATTTCGTTTTTGTTTCCTAAACTCAACCCCAAAAAAACAACAAGAATTATTGAAACCAAAATTATGATTATTGCAAATCCCACCATCTCTTCTTGTGCCTTTTTTATTTTTCTGATTTTATTCGTCATTTTTTCTCATAACTTACTATTATTTTAGCAAGTTCGCATTTAGTATATACTTTCCCATCCGATAAAGCTTTTCTGCATAAAGATACAAAATTAGAAACATCAAAACCACTTACTTCTTGATTATAAATTTTTATAGTGTTACAGTCAGGATAGTTTTCAGAATTACAAACTTTTTCTGATTCTTCAGGATAAATCTTTCTGACTTCTATGTTTGAGGCCCCCCAAAAATTTGAATTAGTATAAGCAGTGTTTTCTTTGAGAGCCATTAACTTGTCTTCGTCAACGCAATTTATTCTTGTATCTCCAAAAGATTCTCCACAAGAGAATTCAGGAGAATTCATTAGTTTTGTTGAAAGTAAGAATGCATTTTCTTCTTCCAAATCTGTTGCAGATTGTTTTAATCCTGAAAATTTAAAAGCAAAAACAAAAATTCCTGTCAATACGAAAAACAAAGTAATTGCAATTAATACAAATGCCATTTGTTGAATTTTCATCTGAGCCTTTTTCATTTTTTCTTCACCATAATGCACAAGTACCCCTTTCATTTTTATTTTGAATATCTTCAGCCAAATTATTTATCTTATAAATTTCATCAGAATTGTTTAACTCCACTACTAAACTTTTCAGTTGAGATAATTCTTCATATAATTCTGCATCACAAATTCCTGAGACAAGTATTTCTTTTTCTTGATAAATATCCACAAGATTCCCAACTTTTTGCATTAACCTTTTCACTTGACACTCATAGATATCTTTGTCAGAGAAAATTCCTGCATACATCAAAGCATCTCCTTCAAAATAAATTTTTGTATTATCTTTCTCAACATATTTTGCATTTTTATTCACAATTATATCGCATCCTGTTTTTTCTTCAAAACAAATCTTAATGCTGTTTGAAGAGCATTCAAAGATTAAATTTTCTTGATTCAACTCAGAAAGTTCATCTTTTACATCTTTTGGAGGATTTACAAAACAGTATTCTTTTTCAGAAGAAGTTAAATAAATCAAATCAGAAACTTTAAAGGGAAATTCAAATGGTTTTGAGAATAAATAGAGTTTTTTTCCTTCTGCATATTCTTCTGAGAAAATATATTTGTTGAGTGATTCAATATCTGTGTTTGTATCTGTCCATTTTCCAAAACTTTTTTGAGCAATTTTAATGGATTGTGTTCCGAAAGAACCAATGCTATCACACCGGTTATATATTCTTGTTTCTACCGGCAGAATTAATGAAGTAACTTTCCCACTTTCAAATCCTGTTTCAAGAGGGTTAATCAAAACAGTTATCTGTTTTGCAATTTCAGCGTCGCTAATTTCTTGCTCGTTTCCTATGAATTTTGTAACTGCATAAATCGCAAGAAATAAAATAAACACTCCAACAATTAGTGCAAATATCCATGCAAATGAAATTTGTAAAGCACCTTTCTTTTTCATTTTACAACTTTTCTAATTTTCATTCAACCCTCACCAAAACCTCTCCAAAATCCTTTTTAATTGTCATACTTATTTTTCCATCAACAACTTCAAAACAGGAATCAGATTGCACATCCAAGTGTTCTGTTTCAGAATAATCAAAATTTCCTCCGCTTCCAAATGGGTTGAAATAAATTCTTGATTTTTCATCAAAACAAATTTCTGATACTTTTTTTGGCAAGCTATATTCAACAACTTGGGAACCTTTTGTTGATTTCCACATTTTATTCACGTCATTTTGAAAATCATTAACAAAGCTTCCTATTTTCGCATCATCTTGGAATCCAAGAAATTTCGGAATGATATAAAATGCAAACCCCAGGAAAAAGATTATCAGGAAAATTGAAAAAATCATTCCAAAAGACAAATTTAATGCACCTCTTTTCTTCATGAGATAATAAAAGAAATATCCTTAATAAAGTTTTTTTAAATCTTCAATGGTTTGACAGTTATGCTGCATTCATTTGGGAAAGGTTCATTTCCATAAGTGTCTTTACATTTAATATAGAAATTTGCTTTAGGATTCCATGAAGTAAAGTGATTTTTACCGTCGCTAGTTGTTATGGTTGTTCCATCTGCAAAAGAATAACTGCAACCAAAAGTAGTATAAACACATTCTGCTTCTTCATCAGTTATCAATTTCAAATTGCTTCCGTCTTTGTAAACTCTCACAATGCTTGGAGCATAAGGATCAGATTCAACTTCAAATGCGATTGTTTTTGTTTCAGAATTTCCTGCTAAATCAGTACATTGTATAAAGTATTTGTAAATTCCTTTTGTCAAAACCAAATCCTGGGAATGTGTGTGAGAACCTGTTTCAAAAAATTCAACATATTTTTCACCATCTTCGCTGTAAGAACATTTTGAATTACCTTCATTAAATCCTGCAGATGTTTTTGCAGTTAAACTAACTCTCACAAATTCTGTTGAATCTTTAATTGTCCCTTCTGGTCCGACAGAATCAATTACAAGCGGCTGACTTCCTTTTAATGTTAATCTATGGGAAATTTCCATTGTATTTTTTGCAGGAGAAATATCTTGGCATCTGAAATAAAACACGCTGTCTTCCTTGTCTTTTAAATCAACCAATTCTGTTTCGCAAGTATAGGTCATTTGTGTGTTGATTTCACTAATACTAGTAGGACATTCCATCTCATGCTCCATATTTTCATATGCTTGATCTCTTGTACTCCATTTGCAACTCGCAGGTTCATTTGTATATAGATTTAATGATGTTTTTTGTACACCGAAACCGACAGGCATCCCATCTTGTATACTTGTTCCCTTAATCTCTGGCTTGTAGATATCAGGACCATTATCAATGCAGAATTTGAAAACAAAATCTGCAGAATTCGTATTTGGTTTTGCATCTTGGCATCTTACATACAGATTATAATTCCCAAATCCATCAGGGAGAGTAATGTTTTCTGCTTCATAAGAAACTTTTCCGGGCAAACCCAAAGTATGTGTGTGATTATACTCTAGATTATTTGTTCCCCCAAAATCATATCCCATCTCTTCAAAATTTTCTTTTCTTTGATAATCTATTTTACAATATGCAGGCTCATCTGTGGTAAATCCAAAACTAAATGGTCTGAAGAAAGGAATGCACCCGTCGCTGGATTTAGTATATTCAATTTTAACTCCTGTTGAAGTAGGAGAAGTATATTCATAATCTTCTAATAGATAACCTTCAGAAATTTCTATCACTGGGGGACTTACATCATTTTTATTTGAATCAGCACACATTTCTCTGTCAGTTCCTTTATTGATTAATTCGCATGATCTACCTAAACTCTTACACTGATATTCGTTGCATCCAAGGAGTTGTTCATTACATTCTTCACATTTATTTCCTCCTGTCGCTGCTTGCCACGGTTTACATTCAAAAGTAATTGTAGCTGTTTTCTTTTCTTTGTATGAAATGTAAAAAACAATTATGCTAACAGGGAGTGCAACAGTTCCTGCACTAACATGTAATCCAATTTTTGATAACAAAGCTTTTCCTGTTCCTGTTGATAACAAATCATAAGTTGTTTTGCCAATAAAATAAGCATTTCTTCCAGCTATTGCAGTTGCTTCAGCAGTTCCTTCTCCAACTCCGAAAGCATCAAGCCCTAATTTTAAACCATAATAAACCCCATAAGCAATCCCTGCATTTCTTCCAATAGTTTCTGCAGATTTCCAAACAGAAGCCATCTTTCCAGTTACAGCTTTAGCTGTCTCTTCCCCGCCAAATCCAAATAAATCTTTAATCTTCCCCCAAAGTGAAAAAGGAGATTTAGCTGTAGCAGGGATAGGATTAGAAGAAGAACCAAGATTTTCTACTTTTCCTGTGAATTGATTAAAAACAAAAAAATCCTCCCCCTTAACAACCTTTATCTCACTTCCAATACTCCAAGAAATCCCCACAATCCCAATTAATAAAATAAAAATCTCAAAAAACGCAATTTTTCCTGATGTATTCATTTTATACTTTTGTCGCTTTTAATTCGTTGAAACCTTTTTGTCCTCTATAGTTGACACTGCTTCCACAATCTCCGAGAGCCACACAAACGCCTTCCATTTTATTTAGCCAACTTTGATAATTCTGATTAGAAGGATCACATTCTGCATTTGTTTTAGCTTCCCATTTTCCACCTAATCCTTTTTCATAAGTTACAGAACATGTAACAGTTCCCTGAGAACAAATATCTCTAGTTTTTTCTTCGGGGTTCCAAAAAGTAAATCCTGGAGAATATCTTGGAACGCAAACTCCTTCATTGTTTGGATTATACTCTCCAAAACTATAATCTTTAATCCATTTACAATCTAACTCTTCAATCAAACAATCTTCTTCATTGTCTTGAAAAACGCATTCCTGCCAATTATTTGCAACACAGTTTGCACTTTTGAATCCGTTTGATAATTCTTCCTGAACGCATATTTTGTCTCTGGCTCCTGGCCCATCACCACACAATTCTGGAAGAACTTCCCCATCCCTACACTCTAAAACCCAACTCTCGCCACCAGGATTATTCTGAAGATTAGAGTTCTCGGTATTTGTTACACACCATTTTTCTCCTTGCTGATAAGTTTCTCCTTCGTACTTGCAAGATAAATCTCTACAAATATTGTTCCCAATTGTAGGAGTTGCGTCTTGCCCCCTTACAGCCATTTTACAGGCACTTCCAGAATGATAATCACAATTTCCGCAGCTTGGAGAATTTGCATTTCCACTTAAATCGTCAAAACCACAACTATTTTCAGGAGCAATTACAATGTTCCAATAATCTTGGTCGTCGTATTTTGAAGCATCATAAATATTTGCTAAATTTCCACAATTATCTTTAAAATAAACTTTCTCATCAAAGCAAGTTGTTTCTTTTGTCTTTACACAAGAAGTATTTAACCATGTTGCAGTACATAAAACATTTTCATTAAAACTCCCTTTTGCATTTACACATTCTCTCTGTGTCAAGAATTTACAATTTCTTTTACCAAGTTCTTCTTCCAACACACATGCTCCTTTTACGTTTGACGTCGCACTTGCAGAGCACAACTCTGAATTTTTAATATCTCCTCTAAATTCTATTTGAGCGCCATACAGAGAAGAATAACTCGTGCATCTTGCTTGTTCAATGAAAGAAGGCCCTTGTCCTTCTACAAGACAACATCCTTTCTGACATTGAGGGATATTTTCTGGTTTTCCTTCTGCCCAGTAGCCTCCATTTTGCCTGCATGTTGTTTGAGCAGTATTTATCTTACATGCCCCTTGATTATCTATGCATGTTCCAAGTTTACAAAAAGAAGTTGCATCGCATGAAGTCGCAGCAACATTAAGCCCGTTGTCAGTATCGCACTGATCTTTTGGAGCGTTTTGACACCACGCACCACTTAAAGTTTTTTCACAGCAATATAAACTTGCAGCAGAAACATTTTGAATTAAAAAAACAAAACTGCTAAATATTAAAAACATTCCAATTGCCAGAATTAAAATTTTTTTACCCATTTTTTATATAACCTCTCCATACCCAGAAGGCCACACAATACTTCTGGAAGCAAATTGAAATTTATTTCCTTTATCTTTATCTGTTAAGATATAAATTTTGCTTCCATCATCTCTTTTTTCTTTTTCAACTTTTAGCCAATGATAATAATCCATATAACCACTTGAATCAGCGTCGCCATAACGTGCCTCCCATTCCAAGATGCTATCTGTAATACTCACCAATTCATAAAGATTATTATCAAGATTAATCTTAAAGTTTTCATATCTTTCTGAGTTTCCATCGGTCAAGGTTAAAACTTTGTTGAAAGTCACGATAATTTTTTTAGGAATCAGCTCAACATCAGTATTTCCTTCTTCCAAATTAACATTCTCCCCAATTTTTTCATAACTATTCACTAAAGATGTGAAGCAATCTTTTGCAGAAACTTCTATACTGTTCTTAATTTCAGATTCAATATGTTCTTTTAATAAAGGCTGTTGCATGACGCAGGTTTGATAATCTTGATTTGTATAACATAAATATTCAACTTTTGAATTATCATATAAAATATAATTTCCTGGATTTAAACTCCCTCCTTGAGAAGAAATTAATTCAACATTATTCCTCAATTCACTTTCCAAGCAACTTTGAATAAATGCAGAAGGATTTTTTGAATCAAAAGTTTCAGTAGTTTTGACTTTCGGATAAACAAAATATGCCGCAACACCTATCGCAATAATCACGACTGCAACAATAATAAAAATTGTAACTTGCCCATTCTTATCCTCTTTTATTTGCATATGAATCTAAAGTAATTCTCGTTTAAAAATTCTTTTATTTAAATTTATTATTTACTCAATCTTCGGTTTCAACCCTTGGAGCAAGAATAAAATCCAATTCCATGTTTTCTGTTTTCAACTCCATCTTCAAAGGATGGTCATTTGCAAAATTCAGAATTGTTTTGTCGCATAATTTTGCGCCTTTGATAAACTTTTGCAGATATTCAAGACTGTATTTTGATTTGCAATTTTCAGCAATAATCTTGACCTCATCTCCGCTAAATTCAGAACTCGCAGCATTAAGTCCTTTCGCCTCAATAATAAATTTTCCATCTCTTACAATAAATGAACATGCGTCAGAAACAACTGCACAATCTTCAATTGAATCAATCAAATCTATTGAATTTATTTCAATCTTAGAACTGAATTCAAGGCTTGGCATTTCTTTGTCTTCGCTTTCTATATCTATAAGGCTTAATTTAAAATTCCTTGTTATTCTGTCAAGAATTTGAATTGATAATAAATTTTCTTTTCTTTCCAAGATAAGAGAGCTACTGTTTCCGCATCTTTTTAAAATTCTTTTTAAACTGTCAAGATTAATTCCAAGAACTTCTTTGTCTGATTCAAATTGTGAGAAAGAACTCTTCGGAAGTTTGAATCCAACCATTGAAACATTTGCAGGATCCATCGCAACAATACTCATCCCAGTCTCATTTACCTTTATTCTAACTTCTGTGACAAGTTCAGAAACAATTTCTATAACTCTTGAAAGCAGGCTCGGGTTTTCCAATTTAAGTAACATCTTTTAAAAAGTCCTGCCTATTTTTTAAGCATTATTGTTATGAAAAGGGGGTATTTATTTAAAGCTTCTCCATTATTCTATTTTATGGAAGAGTCTTCCTTTAAAGAAAAGAGAATCAGAAATCTCACCCAATTATATTATTCAAGAAAAGACATTCAAAAGGCAATATTTGATTTTTCTAAATCTCGTGAAGTTGTTCCAAGATATTTTGAAGGATTTGGAAAGCGCCCTGACATTCTGCAATATCAGGGGGACATTTTTGAATTAACAAAAAAAGGGGCAACATCTTTTCATTGCTCTGAAGAACTTTGGACTGATCCTTTGAACATACAAACAGGGATGAATGAAAATAAATTAAACGAACTTCGTGAAGGATGGGATTTGTTAATTGATATTGATAGTAAATATATTGATTATAGTAAAATCTCTGCAGAGATAATAATTGATTTTCTGAAATTCCATGGGATAAAAAACATAGGAATAAAATTCTCAGGAAGCAAGGGGTTTCACATAATAATTCCTTGGAAGTCTTTTCCGAAGCAGATAAATCAGGTGAGAACCTCAGATATGTTCCCAGAATACCCTAGAATAATTACAAAATACATAATAGAAAAAACAAAAGAAAAATTAATAAAAAAAATTTCAGAACTTTCTAAACCAAATAAATATGTAAAAGATTTTCAGGCTCCAAAAGAAGTCATGCCAGATATAATATTAGTTTCTCCAAGACATTTGTTCAGAATGCCTTATTCTCTTCACGAAAAAACATCTTTAGCAAGTGCTGTTATTGACGCAAATAAAATTTCAAGTTTCCAACCAAAGGATGCAGACCCTATGAAAGTCAAGATAAAAAATTTCCTTCCTGATTCAGAAGAAGGAGAAGCAAAAGAGCTTTTAACTCAGGCATTGGATTGGTACAAAGAAAACACCCCTGGAAAAGAAAAAATAGAGGGAAAATTTGCAACTTTTAAACCAATTGAATTGAAAAATCTGACAGAAGAAAATTACCCTCCTTGCATTAAATTAATTTTAAAAGGAATTGCCGACGGAAGAAAAAGAGCATTATTCGTTTTGATAAATTTGTTTCGCTCTGTTGGAATGGACAAAGTTGAACTTGAAAAAATAATTGAAGAATGGAACAAAAAAAACAAACCACCTCTTAAACAAGGTTACATAACTTCTCAGCTTTCATGGGCTTACAGAAAAAAACCAGTTCTTCCTCCTAACTGTAAAGAATTTTATCAAGGAATAGGGGTTTGTTTTCCAGACGAATTCTGCAAATTAATTAAAAATCCCTCAAACTATGTTATAAGAAAAAATCTTCTTGCGAATAAAAAAGGGAAAAAATAAAGATAATTTTAAAAACAATTCTTCCTTATTCTTCTTATGAGAAGAGGAATAATATTTTTAGTTTTAATTTTGCTAATTTTCCCTATAGTTTCTTCACAGCAGGCAGAAGTTGAAAAGGCTGTCCAATGTCTTGAAAATCAGGTAGCAAAAAATACTTGTTCAAGTTTGACAACAGAGGAAAAAATTTTTTCTTTGCTAGGAGTTCAAAAATGTGAGGGAGAACTTTTAACAGACTCACAAAATAATGCAGAATGCTGGCCCAAATCAGGATGCACGATAAAACAAACAGCTCAGTCAATATTGGCTCTAAATAGTGTTGGAACTTCAACAGAAAAAGCACAATCATGGCTATTGTCCCAGACAAAAATTTCTACAGATGTTTTATGGTATTTGCAAATTGACAGCAATGAAGCAACTTCTTGCACAATCTCTTACGACTCTTCTTCTTATTCAGTAAATCTTGGAGAAGATAAAAAAATAGATTCTTCTGCAGGAGAATGCTTGCGTTTGGATAAAGACGATTATTGGCTGAGAGTTCCCTCAACATGTTATGATAAAGAGTTTAAAATTTCTTGTGATAAATCATTCAAGACGAACATGATTTTTAAGGACATCAATTCCCCAACTTATTTCATTTCTGACAAGATAAATTCTGGTTCTGCATCATCTTCTATAACTGAAAAAGTAAAATCAAATTGTTTCTCAACAACAGATTCCTGCGATTACGAAGGAACTTTATGGGGAGCATTATCTCTGACTCAAGCAAATACTGATGCTTCTTCATACATCCCATACTTAATAATTTCTGCAAATAAAAATGAAAGATACCTTCCTGAGTCATTTTTGTATTTGTTGGCAGGAAATACTTATTATGAAGATTTGCTTTCTCTTCAGAGAGAAAATAAATACTGGGATTCTTCAGGAGACAAATTATATGATACTGCTTTAGCATTATATCCTCTGCAACCAGAAACTTCTGAAGCAAAAACAAATGCAATGAACTGGCTAATTGATAATCAAAAAACAGATGGTTGTTGGGATAATATAAGAAATACAGGATTTATTTTATATTCTGTTTGGCCATTAAAACCTTTGAACGGAACAGATTGTTTATCGTCTGGAGGTTATTGTCTTCCTTCTGCAGATTGTGAAGGAAATATTATAACCGGGACTTGTACAGGAACTTTGAAATGTTGTAGTGTTCCTTTAGTTCTTCCAACATGTTCTGCACAAAATGGAGACATTTGCACATCAAATGAAGTATGTAACGGAAAAATTGTTTCTGCAGATGACACTCCTAATTGTTGTCTTGGTTCATGCACAACTCCTTCAGAGCAACCAAAAACAGAATGCGCAATAAATGGAGGGGCTTGTAAGATTTCATGCGGAGATAATGAAGAAATAAAAAACTTCCAATGTGACTATTCCACTGATTTCTGTTGTGTTCCACAGGGAGGATCGAGTTATTGGTACATCTGGGTTTTGTTAATTTTAATTGTCTTAACAACATTAGGAATAATTTTCAGGAATAAATTTAAAGAATTCTGGTTCAGATTAAGTTCTAAGTTCAAGAAAGCTCCTCCAAGCGAATTCCCTTCTTCACCCCAACATTCGCAAATACCAAGAGGAATTATTAGAAGAAGAATTTTGCCAACTCCTCAACAAAGATCTCCTGCAAGAAAACCTCAGGCTCAACCAAAAAGAAAAGAAGAACTTGACGAGGTTTTAAAAAAATTGAAAGAGATTGGAAAATAAAAATTTATTAAGTCCTTTTCTTTTTTATATTAATGAGAAAGGTGGTGATTTTATTCGTATTAATTTTGTTTTCACTTCAGTTTATTTCAGCTGTTGAATTTGATATGAAAACAAATTTTAGTCAAGGGGAAAGTTTTATTGCAAAAGTTTCAGGAGATTTTGCTCAGCCTTTAACAGAGCAAGATGTAATCTTCTTCAGGCGTCACATGCAAACTTCAATAATTCCAAAAATTGTAAGAATAAATGATGATTATTATATTTACGCCTCTCTAGACGAGAAAATTCCTGATGATTATTCTATAAATATCAATGAAGATTCAAAGAATTTTACAATAGATTCAGAGACAGCAGACTTTTCAATTAATAAAGGATTTATAATAACTGATAAGGATTTTTCAATAGACATTACAAACCTCAAAAATTCAAAAACCTTGATAAATACAAATTTCAGCAGTAAATCAAGTTCCTTTTTTTTTGAATCAAATGAAATGAGACAGATAACTTTTGGCATTGGGGATATAAAACAAACTTCACTGCAAATATTAGAAATGAAAACAGAAAATCTTGAATATAAAATTCCTGTTTATGTTTTTGTAAAAGAGCAGGAAATAGAAGAAGAAAACACAACCCCTCAAAATATCTCTGGGAATAAATCAGAAGAAATAATAAACACGTCTAAGTCTGAAAAGATAATTTCTGTTTCAACAAAACAAACTTGTGCAGAGATGAATAAATCAGTTTGTGTCCAGAATTTGGAGATTTGTGATGGAGAATCTTCTTATGGGAAAGACAATCTTTGTTGTTCAGGAATTTGTAAAGAAATACCTAAAAATTCCACTTGGAAAATTTTAGGATGGAGTCTTCTTGTAATAATAATCTTAATAATCTGGTTTGTAAGAAATAAATATTACTCTGTAAAATCTGAAGTTAATTTATTTGGGAAAAAGAAATAAGATTATTCTTCTTTCTCTTCTTTTTTCTTTCCAGATAAAACTTCTCTTAATTTTTCTTCAAGTATTGCCTTTTCAGCTTGAACAATTCTTGCAACTTCATCATACCCATGAAGTCTTCTTGTAAGCTCACTTAAAATATCTCCCCATCCAGTATTTGAGAGAATTATCAACTCAGGTTCAATAACCTCAATATGTGCAGGCATGTATTTGAACATCAACATTGCCAAATATGTAATCTCTTCAACTTCAACCTCAATTTCTGCAAAAGTAGTGTAAAATCCATCTTTGTTCTCTTCTCCTGTCTTCTTATTTTTTATAATAACAGGTTCTTTTATTTTTTTCTCCCTGACAGAAACACCTTTTTCTTCATCTATATTCTTGATTAAATTCTCAAGAGTTTCCACAAGATGCTCTGGAGGTTTTCCAACTATTTCCAGAATCATCATGGCCTTTATGCCTTTTGTTTCTTCAATCTCTGAATTCATTTTTATTGACTTTGTCTCTTCTTATTTTAAAAACAAACAAAAACACGAGCAAAACACAAAAAAATGCAAAACCTCTAAGAGCATATTTGTTTTTATCAGAACTCTCGGTGTTGTTTTCTGTTTTTATAGTTTTTGGATTTAGGTTGATTACTTCTGGAGGAGAATTATCTTGTTCTGAATAATTTTTTTCAGCATAAATCTCAACATCTTTTAGATTTATCTTTTCTTTTTCCTCCTCTTGAGTTTCACTTCCAACACAGGCAATTCCTTGTTCTTTTATGTCCAATATTTTCACTTCTCCAATCCCACTCACTTTTGTTAAATCATCCACACTTTCAAAAGGCCTGGCAGAGATTATTTTTTCCGCAGTAGAAGGACCAACCCAAATTATTTTGTCAAGTTCTGTTGAAGAAGCAGCATTTATATCAACTTGGTTGTCTTCACAGGTTGCAGAGATATTTTGGAGTAATAAAATAAATAAAATTCCTAATATTAATTTTCTCATAAAGATTAATGGAGGAAATCAATTTTAAGTATTATTATTCTGTCCCATATACTTTTTCCCATATTTTTCTGAGAAATTATCATATTCAATCTGCCCTTTTTTCTGCCCTTTTTTTGCAACCCAGATTTCAGAGAAAATTTTATTTTTCAGATACCATGCGCATTTTTGTTTTTCTTCTTTTGACAGAGTCCCATTTGTTTTAACTTCAACTCCTATCACACTATAAACTTCATCGTGAATATGTTTTATTGAGACAAAATCAGGAAAACCTGTACCGACAACGAGCATTTTTTTAAATGGATTATATTTTCTTTTTGCAGGAACAATTTTATTTTTCTCAAAATCAATATTATTTGTCCATTTATCAACAATTCTCCCTTTGTCTTCCAAATCTTTTCTGACGCGAAGTTCAAAATTCGCTCCTGCTGAACGGGATTTTTTTCCCTTTTGAATTTCTGATTTTTTCTTTGAAACAGGAATTCCTCTCTCATCCCATGAAGTTTCATATTCCTCGTTTCCTGCTTTTTTAATCATCTCAAGAATTTTTTCTTTGTTAGGATTTTTCATAAGAGGAGAAAGAGTAGGAGGTATTTATATTTTCTTGAGAATTATCAGGCTTTTCTTGCAAAAAGGTTTTCTACCTCTACTGAACCTCTCGTAATTTCTTCTTTTACTTGTTTTGCTTGTTCAGATGTAATTGGTTTAGTCCAGTAATGTTGATTTGTATGTGCTTCCAAATCACTCAATAGGGAATCCACAATACTATTTCTAACTACACCTAAAGGGTTGCAACTACCAATTCTATAAAGTGCGACATAATCTTCATTTACCATTGTAAGTTGCTAATTTATTAGCTATTTAAATTTTTCTAATGATTTCACAAATCCCTCGCCTGTAAAGTTCTTCTCTGATTCTTTTTAGCTCTTTCAATTCCCTGTCTTAAAATATCTTCAACTTTTTTTTCTAATTCAGTTCCAACTTCTTCTGAAACAGAACTAATCTCTTCGTTTTTTCCTTGAATTTCCTTCACAACTTTTTTTATATTTGATTTTACTATAAGTACCATTTTATTTTATCTGATTTAATAATTTAATAATTTTTTCTTTTCCAATAGCAAGAATCAAACTTGCAAGTCTTGGCCCTTTCTTCTTGTTAATTATCACGCGATATGCAGCATCAAAAAATTCCTTGTTATTTATTCCAACATTTTTGCAAATTTCATAAAACTCATTAAATAATTGCTCTTCTGTCAGACTCTTTTGTTTTAAAATCTCTCTCAATTCTATTAAAGAGTTTTTTTCCTTTTCATTTAATTTAATTGAAATTCTCTCTTGCACTTTGAACTTCATGTCATCTCCAGCATATTTTTCAAGCCAGTTTTTAACTTTCTCTGCTCTGAATTTGTCTTCTTTGCTGAAATCCTTTGTTTTCCCAACTTGTACAAAAGTAATAAGATGTCTGAAACTTTTTTTCTCAGGCCTTTTCTTTTTTAATTTATTTAACTGACACATCTCATAAATTCTTTTCTCCTGCATATTTGCTTTTTTAGAATAATATTTTTCTTCAAGCGCATCATAGTCTTCATAAATTTTTATAACATCGTTGTCAAAACTTATGTCAAAACTTTTGCTCGGCCTTGTTCCAACAAATAAATATCTCAAAATTTCAGGCTCATAAATCTCCTCAACATCGTCAATAGTCAAAACGTTCCCTTTAGAGCCAGAGATTTTTCCTCCTGCTCCTTTGATAGTTACAAATTCATAAAAAGTTGTTTTTGGAGGTTCGTAATCATAAATCTTTTTTGATATTTCTTTTCCAGTTACATAAGAACCTCCTGCAGCATTTATGTCTGCTCCTCCTGGTTCAAAATCAACTTTTTCATAAAACCATCTTGCAGGCCAGTCTATTCTCCATTTTAATTTTACAATACCTTTTTTTCTGAAATCTATTTTGTTTGTAAATCCACACTCACAAATATACTCAATAAAATATCCTTCTACGTTTATTATTTGTGTAGAATCTTTCTTACATTTTTCACAATAAACAGTTACAGGATACCAATTTTTTGAAAGCGGTTCTTTTCTATATCTGTTCAAAATTTTTTTTATCTCTTCATTGTCATCTAACGCTTTTTTTATCAGCTCAGCATATTTGCATGCCTTATTCATCTTGCTTTGACTTATAAACTTTGGATTTATTCCAACTTTTTTCAAAGATTTTTCAAAAGGCTTTTCAAAATATTCTGAATAACTTTCTTTTCCTGTTGGTGCAGGAATGTCACTTACAGCCATACCAATATATTTCTCGTATTCTTTTTTCTTGTTTTCAGGTAAATTTGCAGGAATCTTTCTGAATCTATCATAATCATCCCATGAATAAATAAACATGGTTTTTTTCCCGGCATCTTTCAATGCTCTTACGACTAAATCAGTTGTTATTGCATCTCTGAAATTCCCTATGTGAAGAGTTCCAGAAACACCAATACCAGAAGCACAAACATATTCTTTCTTTTTACCTCTTTCTTTAATTATATCTTCGGCAATTTTATCTGCCCAAAAAAACTTTTCCATAACCAACTAAATATTTCTTAATTTATAAAATCTATCTCTTTCCAGGAAACTTTGGATAACCAGCTCTTTCCAATTCATCATTAACCAATTCATCTGCAAGTATTTGGAATTTGTCCTCTCGGCTTACATACTTATAAATAATTTTCTCAAAATTTTCCTGAAGTTTTTGGACTTCTAAAAAAAGAGGAAGCAATTTTGAATTTCTAACTCTGTATTTTCCTAAAAGCTGATTGACAATCAATTCTGAATCAAGACAACAAGTTATTTCTTTGTTCGTGTGTTTTGATGCAAGTTTTAAAGCCATGATTAAAGCATCATACTCTGCCATGTTATTCGTGACAAATCTCCCGATGAATTTACTTTGCTTCACAAGAATTTTTTCACCATCTCTTATTAAAATTCCAACTGCCCCTGGCCCTGGATTTCCACGAGAACCTCCATCTGAATTTGTATAAATCATCGTGGTAAAAATGAACCCATCTCTTTAATTATCTGTGATTTAGTTTTATTATTAGTATCAATTATTATCCCATAATCAAATTGTGAAGAAAGTTTATGAACTGCTTTTATCGACTCTATACCAATTCCTTTGCGAGTTTTATCTCTCTTTATTAATTCTGGAAGTTCAGCTTTAAGTGTAAAAATTAAGGATTTATTTGGAAGTTTGCTTAACAAATGCTTTAATTGGCTTTTGTGATAAAAACAACCTTCTATTACCAAATGATTATTTTTTTTAATTGCTTCAGAAAATTGCAGAAGAATCAATTCATTACTTTTTAAGCAATTTTCTTCAGAAATGCAAGACTCATCTTGAACATAATCAAGTTTATGTTTCTTCAATATTTTATCAACAGAAATATAATATCCCTTAATTTTTTTAGCTAACATTTTCCCAAGAGTAGTTTTACCAACTCCAGCAGGACCTCTAATTATCACAGAATAGTTTGTCATTTCATATATGCAAAATTTTGAAAGTTTTCAATCCCTGAAATCTTTCATTTTTTATTTCAACGTTTTTTATTTGGCTGTGTTTAGGCCCTTTTTTGCAAAGTTCAATCATTTTCTCAACATCGTTTGTATCACCTTCTAAAAAAGCCTCAATTTTTCCATTATCTAAATTTCTAACAAATCCTTTAACATTATATTTCTCTGCATTTTCCTTGACAAACATTCTAAAAAAAATTCCCTGAACAACTCCGGTAATATAAAGTCTAACTGTTTTTTTCATACACTAGGAAAAAGACATAGATTATTAAATATTTCTTTATCTTACTTCTACAGGATTTATTATTGAGAAAATTGCATTAACTGGCCCCTGTATACAACATTTCCATTTACACCTGCGCCACAACCACATGTTTTTCTTCTATCAACAAACATACTTGGGTCTAAATTATGTTTTTTAACCTCTTCTAAAAATTCTCTTTGGCAACAAGCTTTATTTTCAACTTTTGTTAAACCGTACTTTGAAGCATTTTCCTCAAACCACCCATCTCCTCCATTAAACATAACATATGCTTCTGAACTCTCTCCTTCACAGCTATTCAAAGTCCTATAACCATGCTTCCACATATTCCCAATTAGGGTTCTCATTCCAGAGTCTATACTAAGTCTTTCCATGGCTTTGATTTGATTGTTTTTCATATAAATTCTGCCTTTTTCCCATATATAAATCTTTCAATTATGAAATATGTTGTTTACCTTATCTCCTGATAAACAAACTCAGGCTTTGCAACTTCGCCAGTTCTTTTGTAAACTCCTATAAATCTTTCTTTGTAGAATGCAATAAATTTATCTTTCATTTTTCCCACGATATCTTTCTTGAAAATGGGTTTCCCTGTCAACAACCCACTTACAGAATCTTTCTTAACTTGTATAACAGGAAATATTTTCTTCAATGCTTCTTCAGCAGGAATCAGGAATTTTTTCAAATCTTTTTCATCATTAACTATTTTTTCAAATTCATATAAATTTAAAAATTCCTTATCTGTCTCTTTAAAAATTCCTGCACGAATTCTCCTCAATTCAAGCATATGTGCACCAATTCCTAATTCTTTTCCTAAATCATCAATCAACTTCCTAATATAAGTCCCTCCCTGACATTCAACACGAAATAAAACATCTTTCCCCTCTTTCTCAAGAATCTCAAATTTTTTAATCTCTCTTTCTCTCTCTTCTCTTTTTACACGAGATTTTACAGGAGGAGTTTGTTTTATCTTTCCTAAAAATTTCTCTTTTATTTTTTTCTTAATTTCTTCCATGGAAACTTCTTCATGAAGTCTCATAATTCCAACATACTCCTTATCTTCTCCTAAAAAAAATCCTGTAAGTTTGCACGCCCTGTTTAAAGCAATTGGTAAAACTCCTGTAACTTTTGGATCAAGAGTTCCAAAATGACTTGTTTTTCTCAATCCAAGTTTTTTTCTCACAAAATTAGAAATATCAAAACTCGTAGGCCCAGAGGGTTTATCTATATTCAAAATTGAAAATTCCAGGATATTCTTTATTTCCATTATATTCTCTGGAGGAATAATCTTTATAAATATTTTACATTTTCTCTCGCAATGAATTATATTGTAACAGGTGGAGCAGGATTCATAGGAAGCAATTTAACAAATAGGCTTCTTCAAGAAGGACATAATGTTGCTGTTATTGATTTTTCTTCAGAGACACTTGAAAATCTTTCTTTAAATCATCCTAGACTTAAGATTTATAATGAAAACATCTGCAATAATGAAGAAATGAAAAAAATTTTTAACAGAGAAAAACCAAAAGCTGTTTTTCATATGGCAGCACAAATTGATGTAAGAAAAAGTGTATCAAATCCTGGTTATGATTATCAGGTTAATGTTGAAGGAAGTAAAAATCTCATAAGTTTAGCAAAAGAACATAAATCCAAATTTATTTTTTCCTCAAGTGGAGGGGCTATTTACGACGATAAAATACTCTGTGCATCAGAACAGGATTTTGAAAATCCCAAATCTCCATACGGATTTAATAAATTGAATGTTGATAAATTTCTGCAGGAGTCTGGTATTGATTTTGTCTCTTTGAGATACGCAAATGTTTATGGTCCTCGGCAGAATGCAAAAGGAGAGGCAGGTGTTATTGCAATCTTCTTTGACTCCATGTTAAACAATCGTTCACCGACGATAAACGGCAATGGATTACAGACACGCGATTATGTTTTTGTTGAAGATGTTGTTGATGCAAATGTTTTAGCTCTAAGAAAATTGCCCTCAGGAATTTATAATATTGGGACAGGAATAGAAACAAACGTGAATGAGCTGTTTGATACAATAAATGTTAATTTCTTTAATGGAAATTTTGAAAAAAGATATGTTCCAGGGAAAAAAGGAGAACAAATGAGATCTTCTTTAAATTCAGATAAAATAAGAAACTATGGTTGGAAACCAAAATTCACTCTTGGACAAGGTTTGCAAAAAACTTATGAATGGTTCATGAAGAATCAAATTTCTCCTTTCAAATAAGCTTTTCTTTTTTCTTCAGGAAATTTTTCAATAGCATATCTCAGCATTGTCCTCGGCATTTTTTTGTATCTCGTTGCAAGAAAAATTTCCAACACTTCCATGTTTCTTTTTCCAACTTCTCTCAACATCCATCCAACAGCCTTATGAATCAAATCATGTTCGTCATTCATAAGAATCTCTGAAATCGCAAGAGTCTCTCCAAATTTTCTTTTTTTAATGAATGTGTAAGTTGAAACAATTGCAATCCTTTTTTCCCAAAGATTTTCAGAAATTGCAAGTTGTCTTAAAATTCCAGAGTCTTCTCTTTCAAGAAAATCTCCAACAATATTTGGTGCAGAAACATCAACCAAATCCCAATTGTTTATTTTTTTAGAATTTTTCAAATAAAATTCAAAAATCCTTCTTCTTTGCAGAGGATTTTTTTTAGCTTTTTTGTATTGTTGAATTAAAATCCTTAGCGCACACATTCTCTCCTCGTGAATTTTGGAGTTAATCAATTCTTGAATATTTCCCAAATCAGTTTCATAAAACTTTTTTGCAACATCTTTTATTTGTTGAGAATTCAGTCCAAAAAAAACATCTCCCTCTCCATATTGTCCTTTTCCTGTCTTGAAAAATCTTTGAAGATTTTTTGCCTGTTCTGGATTTGCAAGAGATTGAATTTCTTTTTTAATTAGAGACAGCATAAAAAATTTAGAACTCTTTAGTATAAAAATTATTTCTTCAGCGCAACTCTTTTTATCTTAGGGGCTTTTTCCTTTCCACCAACCTGATGTTTCATTTGCTTTGCTGCAGCTTTTTCAATTTCTTTTCCAGCCTCAACAACAGAAGCCTTTTTTTCCTTTTCTTCAACCTTTTTTTCTTCTATTTTTTCAGCAGTTTCTTCTTTTGGTTTTTCTTCAGTTTTCTTCTCAAGAACTTTCTTTTTTCCATCTAAAACTTCTTTTGACTTTTGTTCTCTCTTTTCCTCTCTTAATTTCTTGAATTTTAATCTTTCAGGAATTTCCACAAGTTCTACTCTTACAATTTCTCCTTCCTTAATTGCTTTGACTTTTACTTTATGAACAGGGTTTTTTATTCCTCTGTCCCAAATAAATTCATTCAAATATTTGTCAATCTTAATTTTTTTCAGATCTCTGTCATAAATTTTCATGTGTTTCACTAAAAATTCTTTTATTGTCTTTATAGCTTTAGGAGTTTTTTTGTAAATTGGAACACTTCTCAATCTTTCTCTAAGAGGGATAACATATTCTCTTTCAATTTTTTCAACAGGTGTTTTTGTCTCAGTTTTTTTCGCCATTTTTTATAAATAAGTTATGCAATATCCTCCATTATATTCTTCTATTTCAATCTGTCCAGACCATCCTTTTTGAGCATAAATTTTTGCCCATTCTCTTGCATTCCTTATTTCTTTATTTGGGAGAGGGATATTGCCTTTTTCAGATATTTCCCCTTCTGCAGAGAAAGATATTTTATGTGTTCTTATACTATTTAGAATACAATCTATTTCTCTCAAATTTCTCCTTGCAATTTCTAAGGGTGTTTCTATACTTTTCATTTTATTCTTAACCGAAGTGAGATTTCCTCATCTTTCTTGGTTTAATATGAAGCTTAGTTCTCTTCCACGAACGTCTGTATCTTGTGATTCTTGAAGGATGAACTCTTTTTCCCATACCAAATTTTCTCAAGACTATCCAAACCGGCGCCCACTTTGTTTGCCTTCCCTTCTTCGCAAGTGTCTCTTTTTTCTTTTGATTTTTAATTCCCATTTTTTGGTCTCCACCCTTCAGTTTGTTCAATATAAGTTTTAAGACTAATTCCTCTTTCTTTTAAAAGACTATTAGAGATAACCTGATATTTATCTCCTGGAAAATAAATGGTTAATCTTGTAAATAACCCTGTTTGCGGCTCTACACTAATAACATCTTTTACATTAGAACATCCATAAGGAATTATGTACATTTTTTCTCCATGCCTTAAATTATCTGAATAACTCATTTCATTCCCTCCAAAAATTCTTTTCCTTTTTGAGTTAATTGTCTTCCTGGTTTTTTCCCTTTCACACCTTTAATCACTTTTGCAATTTCTGTAAATCCTGCTTTATCAGATTGCTGGAGAATTGTTCTAATTATCTTCCCGCCTGCTCTTCGGAATTCTTCAGGTTTCATTCCACGATGTATTTTTCCACCGTATTTTGTCCTAAGTCTGCTAACACCGACAACATTTTTTTTGTAAATTTGTCTTAAAATACTCGCAGCTCTTTTATACCAGAAATCTTCCTCGTCAATCGGTCTTTCCTTTGCAGGCCCTGATTTCACAAACTTTACCCATTCAGGCTCTTCAAATTCAGGGACTTTTTTCAAAGCTTCAGCTAATTTCCTGTTATATTCATGAGCATTTAATTCAAATACGCTTGTCATCTTGGCTTGTCTTGCGACAATAGATTAACCTAAAGGTTATTTACCTCAAAATTAATTGAGAAAGAGGTTTATAAAGATTTTGCCTTGTATTCTTCAAATCTTTTTTCTTCTTCTATGTAAGCACAATGTGCTGCAACACCAATAGCATCTGCAGTTAAATTATGTCTGCGTAAATCCTTAAAACTCATGTGACCTGAAATATTATCAAGAATTTGGATAAGCCTTGATCTTTTTGCATGTGCCAATTCTTTTAAAACTCCTCTTTGAAGAAGAATATACCTTTCATTTGAACACACAAATTGTATCTCGTGGTCCTCGCAACTTTTGTTTCCGTCAGGGCTTTTAAAATAATCAATTTTCAAATCTGAGTCTTCATAAAGAGGTTTTTCTTCTGGCATCAAAGCAAAAGATTTTGATTCTTTTTAAAAATTTATATCTTAAATTATCCTCTTTCTTTTCTCCACTTTTTTATAGAAATTGTAAATCCGATATTTCTTGCAGTATACTTTTTTCCTAATTTCTCCAAAATTTTTTCAGAATATTCTTTCACCTTTTTTTTGTCATGTCCTGCACTTTTCAAAACAGAAATCTTGACATTTTCATGAGTTTTAAAAATATTCCTAAGACTTCCTATAAAATTCTCAGTTAGTCCTTGTTTTCCAAGCTGAATTTTTCCAATAGGTTTCATTTTATTTTATTAATCTTCTCATAATTTAATTCAAATCCATAGATTCTTTTGAATAATTTTTCAAATTCTTTTCTGCTATTAATTTTTTCAAGATCTTCAATTAACTTGATTAATTTAGCTTTCCCAAATTTATTTAATAATAATTCTATTAAAAATCCAGATTCTTTATATATTCCTTCTCCCCCTTCCTCATAAAAACTTAATACTCTTTCAAACTTTTCAGGTTTTTTCTTGAATTTATTTTGTCCTGAAACAAAGATAGCTATTCCCTCATTTAACCACAATGGTTTATAACTAGCTCTTCGTGTTTTCATAGAGAAAAAAGAATGACTTAGCTCATGTTTTATTAATGCTATAAATTCTTTTCGGAAATATTTGTGGTTGCTCTCTTTTTTATACTTCTTTGGATTAAGCAAAAATATTTTGTTCCTTTCACTCCATCCAATGACCCATTTCTCAGTTTTTCTACTTTTTAATTTATTTATTTCCTTTCTGGTATCAACAAAAATTATTGATGGTCTATTTTTTATCCAATTTAGCCCATAAAATTTAGAAAGTTCTATCATACTTTTTTTATAAACCATCTCTGTTAATTTATCTTTTTTTTCTTTTAATGTAAAAATCATTCCAATTCTTTCCTTTTAATTTTAATTACTTTAAATTTCTTCACTCCAAAAGTTCCAAGTTTCATTCCTTTCGTTTTATAAATATCTTTTCCTTTGAAATGATGAACTTCAACATCAGTTTTATTGTCTCTCCAGTCCTGACTTTTTCTTGCACAAAAAATCGCAGCCTCTTTAATGTCTTTTTTGTTCGCTTCGCCTTTGATATTCACAAAAGGGCTTCCAGGTTTTGCAGTATGAAAAACTTCTTCATTCGCCCCAACTTGCTTAATCAAATCCTCATTTGTGTTCGCATCTTTCCCAGCCAAAACTTTCTTTCCAGACGTTGTTTCAAATTCACGGAGTTTCATCCTCCAACCAATCATCCACAATCTTTAAACATTTCCTTTGATTAGGCAAAAGTTACATCTTTTGACTTTGAAGCGATTTGTTAACTATTCTTAAACAATATCGTTGATTTTTCCATGTCAGTTTTCTCTCAGATTTTTTGAAATCCAACCATTTATAATCAGAATGTTCTTTTTTATCAACTTTGACTTTTCCCTTTTTTACTTCAACAGCATAAAGAGAATAACTCTGTCCTAAAAAATTTGGCCTGTCTGGAAATTTTTTAGAGTATTTGAATTTTCCACTGAAGTTAAACTTTTTTACTTTCAAGATTTCCAAACCTGTTTCTTCTTTTATTTCTCTTTTAACAGCACTTCTTTTTAATTCAAATCTTTCAATTCCTCCTTTCGGAAATTCCCATCCTTTCCAATGAAGTTTTCTTTTCAGAACTAAAAATTCAACTTTGTTTTTATTTTTAGAATACACGACGATAAAAACAGATTTTCTGAATTTCATTTTTTATTTATTTTAGAAGCAACATAAACTGCAAGAGCTGCCAAGAGTGTTACAATTGTTGAAAGGATAATCTTCCCTTGGAAAATGCTAACACTTTCAAGTTTTCCAAGATAATCTCTTATAACATCGCTCCAGCTAAGAGCAGCAAGTAAGCTGAATGCAGCAATTATTGCAGTGCTTAAAGATCTTTTAAATTCACTCTTAAAATTTTGTTCTCTTTTTTTCACCATTTTTATTTCATTTCAAAATTTATTTTACAATTGTAGTTTTTTCTACCATGCTATCTTGAGTTTCTTTACCATCGTAGTTTTTCTTTACAAAGAAAAACCCGTTTCTAAAAAAGAAACCCATTTTCAATAAACTATTTTAGGTCCATAACCCCAATGTTTAACAGCAACAGCAAGTTCTGATTTTGGGTTTTCCTTAACAAATTTTCTTATTGGAATTCTCTTGTAATAAATATCTCTTGCTTCCTCAATAGCTTTTACTCCTGCAGCCACCCCATTCGGATGTCCTAATAACCCTCCACCACATTGCATGATTACATCATCTCCTAATTTACTCAAAACAGATTCAAAATCTCCTGGGTGTAATCCTCCTGATGCAGTCATCCACACTGGTTTAATCTTATGCCAGTTTTGTCCAAGTGTGGGAATTTTGTGGTGGGGTTTTAGATTTTTTTCCTGAAGAACTTTACAAATATATTCTGCTTCCCCATAATCTTCCATTTTTGCAAGAGGACTTCCACCATGAATTGAATCAACTCCAAGCAATCTAAATAATTTTGCCAAAAAAATCATTGAAATACTGAAGCCGTAAAGTTTTCCTTCTCCATGAATTCCAGGAGAATTATCTCTCGTAATAAATCCGTGCATTGCTCTGTGAGCATGAATAGCCAAACCAGGATTATTTCTTCTTATGTAATCTACAGCTGCAAAGCCCGTCGTTACAACATCCATCATCATAAAAATTCCTCCATTATTTTTTATTGCTTTTGCTCTCTTCATCATTTCGTTAATGTCTGAGTGAGTGGTGTTGCAAAGATAAAATTTTTTGTGCCCTGTTTTTTTCTCTGCTTCTTTTGCCTCAGCCAAAACTTTTTTACATCTCTTATAAAAATCATTAAATTTCAAACTGGTTAAATTTTCATCATCTTTAATCCCGTCGTAAGTTCCATTACCTGATGTAAACAATGTCTTTGCAAGTCTTGCCTGTTCCTCGTCTGTTCTCCCTATTTTTGGTTTTGGAACAGTTGCAACTAAACATCCTCTTGGTTTTTTCAATAATTTTCTAACTCCTTCAACTCCAAATCTCGGTCCAGGGAAAGCCTCAATCATTTTTCTTGGAAATCTAATATCATAAACTCTCATCGCAGAAACCATTTTCATTCCAGCAATATTTCCTATAACTCCTGCAAGCAAACCAGAGACATTGTTCAATTCAAAAAGCTCTATAGGATATGCAATTTTGAACATGCTTCTTTTATAATCCAAATCATAAGCCATTGCTCTTTTTTCGCTTGCCAGATTTATTCCTGAATCTTTCCCGTCATAAACTTTTGTCCATGTTCCTGTTGAAGACTCGGCAGCAACAGTTCCGGCAGCTTCTTCAAACAAATCATTCCTAAATTTTTTCTCAGAAATTTTTTTAGAATGGTGATACTTTGCTTCTTTTACTGCTTTTTCATCAAGTTCTACTTTAAGCAGAGTAATAATATAATTCTCATCAGGATTTTTTGGTTTCCATCCTCTTTTTGCAACATAATTAAATTGAACAGCCATTATCTCTTTTTTACTTCAACCCCCTTCCCAGTATCTTCAAGAACATATCCTAATTTATTAATCTTTTCTCTAATTTTATCTGCAGTAACAAAATCTTTTTTCTTTCTTGCTGTTTCTCTTTCATTTGATAATTTTTTAATTTCTTTAGGAATGTTAATCTTTTCTTCTTCATCTAACTTCAACCCAAGAATTTTATCAAATTCCAAAGCAAGTTTGTATTTTTCAGAATCATTTAATTTTTCTTCTCTTAATATGTCCCATAAAAATGAAAGCGCTTTAGGAGAATTCAAGTCGTCATTTATAATTTCCAGAAATTGTTTTTTTGCACCATCAATGTTCTTATTATTTATTTTCTCTCCTGATTTTTTCAAAGCCGAAATTATATTCTTCAATCTTTCATAAGAATTTTTAGAATTTTTTAGGTTTGTAAAAGTAAAGTTCAAAGGTTTTCTGTAATGCCCTGACAAATAAAAGTATCTCAAATCCATAGGAGAATATCCTTCTTTTTCTAAATCTTCTAATCTCAAGATTCCTCCTTTGCTTTTTGACATCTTTTCAGAATTAAATTGCAAGAAAGAAGTATGAAGCCAATAATTTACAAATTTTTTTCCAGTTGCTCCTTCGCTTTGTGCGATTTCATTTGTGTGATGAACAGGAATGTGATCCTCTCCTCCAGTATGAATATCAAAAGTTTCTCCCAGATATTTCATTGACATAGCAGAACATTCAATATGCCAGCCAGGCCATCCCTCGCCCCAGGGTGATTTCCATTTCAAAATATGTTCTTTATATTTGCTGCCTTTTTCAACAAACCACAAAACAAAATCACGAGGATTTTTCTTTTTCTTATCAACTTTAATTCTTGCACCAGCTTTCAACTCTTTCAAATCAAGTCTAGCTAGCTCTCCATATTTCTTGAATTTGGAAGTGTCAAAATAAACATTTCCATTTTCGCCGACATAAGCATAGTCTTTTTTCTCAAGGTTTTTTATAAGTTCAATCATCTCCTTCACATGTTCTGTTGCTTTGCACACAACCTCTGGTTTTTCAATATTTAATTTTTTAAAATCTTCAAAAAAAGCATTTGTATAAAAATCTGCAATTTGCTTAGGAGTTTTATTTTCTTTTTTTGCTTCTTTCTCAATTTTGTCTTCACCCTCATCCTGATCAGAAGTTAAATGCCCAACATCTGTGAGATTTATTACTTGTTTGACATCATAATCATTCATCTCAAGAGTTCTTCTAAGAATATCTGCAAAAACATAAGCACGAAAATTTCCAATGTGCGCATAATAATAAACAGTTGGGCCACACGTATATATTTTCACTTCTCCAGACTTTATCGGTTTAAATATCTCTTTTTTTCTTGATAACGTGTTGTAAATTTTAATCATTAACTATTCAAGAAAAAGGAATTTAAAAAACTTTAATTATTTTGCTTTCACAGTTATGTCAAAGAAATCAGTTGCATATATTTTTTCTCCGGCATTTACATTGACTCTAAATCTTGCAGTGCACAGAGAAGTCCCTGTTGGAATTCTAAATAAAACTTTTTGAATTGCAGAACTTCCGACAGGAATAGGAATATTCTCCTCTGCCTGTCCAACAGTGAACCATTCTTCAATTTCTTCTTTTGATTCAGAACAATCAGAAGCATCGCTTACAACAACTTCGTATGAAAATGTGCTTGTTCCAGAGGTTCCCTGCAACAGATTTTTAATACCAATTCCAACACCATCTTCATCTTCTTGTTTTATTTCAACTCTTCTTGAGCTCGGGTAAATTACTAACTCTTTATCTTCCCCAAATAATTTATTTATTTCTTCTCTTAACTGGTTATCTGTTAAATCAATAACTGTTGTTGCAGTCCCGAAAATTCTCTGAACAAGAAAAATTCCAAGAATTAAAACTGTCATTAGTAAGACTATTGTAACAATAGTTCCAACACTCATCTCCATTGCAGCCTTGCGATTTTTTTTCATTTTAAGCTGTTGCATTTAAACTAAAAAGGTATTTTAAAAAAATATAACCCCAGATTAATGAAGCAATTATTCCTAAGCCATTGATTATTAATCCTGATTTTCCGAGTTTTGTAGATTTTCTTTTTTGTTGTATCCAGCAGAAAATAAATCCAACAATAAATATCGGCAAGCTAAAAGGCCCCATTAAAATTAACCCAAACATTCCTGCCATTGCAAGAGTAAATCCAGAAATTCCTAATGCCTCACCACCTTTTTTCTCAGCCATAATTAAACTAAATAAATCTTATTTATAAAAGTTTTGAAGTTATCTATCTTTATCAAGATGTAGAAAATATTGGACTCAGTATTTTAAGGAGTGGGACCTCTGGGAGTCGAACCCAGCACACCATGAGCTTCAGTCATGTGCTCTCCCGCTGAGCTAAGGTCCCAAATTAGGAGATATATTAATTTTTTAAATGTTTAGAAATCACTCTCTTCTTGCATAAATCCTCTTCATAGTTTTTTCATCTCTATTCATTAAAAAAAGAGAATTTGCAAAAATTAACAAATCTTTGTTTAATCCAGCATAACTTTTTGAAAAATTTTTAACCTTCCTCTTTAAACCTGTTCTTAATTCTCTTTTATAAAATGATGCAATTGAAAAATCCTCATACCATACAGGAGAAGCGTTAATGCCGTTCCCATTTCTTAAATTTTCACCGAAACTTTCAAAATATCTTTTTGTACCTTCAGATTCTAAATCTTCTAATAAACTGACAGCATTTTCTCTTGTTTCTTCTTGGCTATGTCCATTGTTTATATCTCTGTAGAATTCTAAAACTCTTTCTCTTAAATTCCAAGCAGTTGTGTTCATAAAGAAATATATAATTTATCTATTTTTAAAGTTAATGTGTAAGTTGGGAATAGGCCACCTTTTGTATTTCCCTGTATTCAGACGGAAATTGTTAACATTTGACTAAGCAGCTTAAAGCCTTGCACTGATTGGGATGCTCGTTCCACCGTAACTAAATACGCTCGTCTCTATACCAGAGCCATGCCTCGCGACACCTTCCCTTTCGGAAAGCAATCTTTAATAGTGGGCGGACCTTCCTCAGTGTTAGAAATCATATTGGACTTCTTGACAATTTAATGCCAAACACCGATAGTTAACTACCCAACTTACAAGAATATCAGTAAATTCCTATTTTTAAAATTTCCTATTTTACATACCCAAAACATAAAAACTCTTTTAAGATAAAATTCTTATGTGTGGGATAATAGGCTATATTGGTGATAAAAAAATAATTCCTCTTTTGATTAATGGTTTAAAAAAATTAGAATATCGTGGATATGATAGTGCAGGAATATGTGTGAGAGAAAATCAGGAATTAAGAACAATAAAATCAAAAGGCAGAATTTCAGAGCTTGAATCAAAAAAAGAATTAAATTCTCTGAATCCGGATTTAGGAATTGCTCATACTCGCTGGGCAACACACGGGATTCCAGATGAAAAAAATGCACATCCTCACACAGATTGCAAAAACCAATTAGCAATTGTTCATAACGGAATAATAGAAAATTATTCTTCTCTAAAAAAATTGCTGGAAAAAGAGGGGCACGAAATAAAATCAGAAACAGATTCAGAGATAATTGCACACTTAATTGAAAAATTTTACAAGGATGATTTAGAAGAAGCATTGATTAAAGCATTAAAATTGACTGAAGGCGCTTATGGTTTGGCGTTAATTTCTAAAAATGAAAAAAAAATTCTTGCAGCAAGGAAAGGCTCTCCATTAGTAATCGGAGTCGGAGAAAAAGAAATGTTTCTTGCTTCAGACGTGCCAGCAATTCTTGAACATACGAAAAAAGTAATCTATTTGCACGACAACGAAATAGCAACTCTGACAAAAGAAGGTTATCAAGTTAAACATATGAATGGAGAATATGTGAACAAGGAAATACATGAAATAAAATATTCTGTAGAAAATTTAGAGAAAGGGAACTTTAAACATTTTATGTTAAAGGAAATTTTTGAACAACCTCAAGCAATTGGGAATACTCTGAGAGGAAGAATAAAAAATCAATTAAAATTAACTCTGAATTTGGATTTAAGCTCTATAAAAAGAATAATCTTGACTGCATGTGGGACGAGTTGGCATTCTGCTCTTATTGGGAAACACTTAATTGAAAAATTCACGAGAATTCCTGCAGAAGTTGATTATGCTTCAGAGTTCAGATATAGAAACCCTATTTTAACAGAGGATGATTTAGTTGTGGTAATCTCCCAGTCAGGAGAAACTGCAGACACTCTTGCAGCATTAAGAGAAGCTTCTGCAAGAAACGCGAAGACAATAGGAATTGTGAACGTTGTTGGTTCAACAATAACAAGAGAAGTAAATTCAGGAATTTATCTTCATGCAGGCCCGGAAACAGGTGTCGCTTCAACAAAAGCATTTACTTCTCAAGTTTTGGCTCTTTTACTTTTAGCACTTTATATCAGGCAAGAAAAAGGTTTGGCTTTGGACAAAGAAATTTTAGAAGAAATAAACTTGCTCCCTGAGAAAATACAAAAAACTTTGGAAATTTCAGATTATGTAAGAACTATCGCAGAAAAATTCAAGGATTCAAAAAATTTTTTGTATTTTGGGAGAGGTATAAATTTTCCTGTGGCACTTGAAGGAGCTTTGAAACTGAAAGAAATTTCCTATATTCATGCAGAAGGTTATCCTGCAGCAGAAATGAAACACGGACCAATTGCATTAGTGGATGAAAACATGCCTTGTGTTTTTTTAGCAACAAAAAGTGAACTATCACAAAAAGTTTTAAGCAATATAGAAGAGGTGAGGGCAAGAAAAGGGAAAATAATCTCTGTGGTGAATGATAGAAATTCAGAATATAAAAATTTCTCTGATTTCGTAATTGAGGTTCCTGAAACCTTGGAAGAACTTTCACCAATAATCAATTCAATTCCTTTGCAGCTTTTGGCATATCATATAGCAGATTTGAAAGGATTAGATGTTGATAAACCAAGAAATCTTGCAAAATCAGTAACTGTTGAATAGAAATAATAAAACCAAGCCTTGTTTGAGGTTAAGATGGTTAGAATTTGACAAGGCTTGGGAATTTGTTTTTCATGTTATTCAGGTGTTTAATTTCAATGTCTTGGATAATTCTATAGGGTAAGAGACGAATCACCAAAACAAAAACATAACTTTAGGATGTTTGTGCCCCCATTTTTTATAATTTATTGAGTCAAAATTTATTTATAAACGATGAGAAGTAAAAATATGTAACAATCCTCTACAAAAACAGATTTCTGCCATTACAATAATCTTTAAATAATCATAAAAAATTGCTTTTTTATGGAAATATACAATTGGGTCATACAAAACAAGGAGATGTTCAAGATTTTTTATGGGCTGATAATAGCACTGATCTGTTTTGTAATAGTTCTAAAAACTAACAGACTTTTCAAACTTAGCTTTCACCAAGGAATAAGATATTTCAGAAACGCATTTTTCTTTTATGGTATTGCCTTCCTCTTTAGATATATTTTCGGAGCTCTTGCATTTTATGGCTACATAACTTACCAGTTTTGGATAAAAATGTTATTTGAATTCTTCCTTGTGATGGGAGGATTTTTCCTTCTTTATAGCCTGCTTTGGAAAAAAATAGAACCTGAACACAAACCTTTCTACAGTTCATTATTGAATTTTAACATAGTGATATTTTATTTAATGGCGATTGTGATTGTTGTCCTAGATTATCTTTGGAAATCTTATTCATTCATGTTCATCTCCCAAATAATACTTTTCATATGTATGAGCATTGTTACAGGAATTAAGATAAAAAAAGACAAAGGAAAACACAAGTTCCTTAAATTTTATTTCACAGCAATAATCCTCATCCTTGTCGCTTGGATTTTAAATTCAGCACTGCAATTTTTTGCATGGAGCAAGGGAGTTTTAATAGACATTTACATAATCAATATTATTTTCTTCTTATTGTTTCTGTACAGTGTGATTAAAATAACATCTAAATAAAAATGGCTAAGAAAAGAGAAAGACTGGAAGTAATTAAGGACATATTGAAAGCTGTTAGAGAGAACAGGAATATAAAGCCGACAAGATTGTTGTATTCGTCAAATCTCTCCCCACAAATGTTCAAGGATTATGTGAATGAACTTTTGAAAAAAGAATTTATCAAGATGAATGAAGATGAAGAAGGAAAGAAAACTTTCTCAATAACAACAAAAGGGCATGAATTTCTTCAAGAATACAAGGTAATTGAGAACTTTATTGATAATTTTGGATTATAAAAATTTAAAAACTAATCTTTCCTCAATAGATTATGGATTTAAAAGTTTGGGTGATACTTGCAGTCGCGATTATTGTCATCATTATGGGAATTCTAACTATTGTTTTGAACTTGAAATCTAAAGATAAGAAAGTGGATTATCATGCTCTCTTCATTATGGGTGTAATCTGGTTCCTTGTCGGAGTAATAATGGGAAACAATTTTTTTGCAGGAATTGGGCTGACATTTATGGTTATCGGGCTTGTGGAGAATAGTAAGTGGGAAGAAAATAAAAAGAATTGGAACAGGATAGACAAGCATCAGAAAAAATTAGTTCTGGCAATGATAATTGTTCTAGGACTTTTGGTCCTCGCAGGAATTATAATCCTGTGGATGATTTACAAAGGAATTATTTATTAAATATGAAAAATCAAAAAGTTGTTTTGTTCTCAATTGTTGCTTTGGGATTTCTCGCTTTAACTTTTTTAGTTGATTGGATTTTCATAATAGGAGCAGTTATTCTTGTTTATTTAAACCAAAAAGAATTGATGAAGAAAAGAATTCACAAATCTTAAAAACCTTAAATTCATTTTTAAAAAATGCAAAAGAGTTACATAATACTTATAACACTTTTAATTTTAATAATAGGAATTTTTGGAGTGACTAAAATGACAGGGAATGTGGTTCAAGACAGCAATAAAGTAAAAATCCAAACAAATTACGGAGACATTATTGTAGAACTTTACCCAAACAAAGCTCCTCTCACAGTTGAAAATTTCAAGACTTATGTCAAAGAAGGGTTTTATGATGAAACAATTTTTCAAAGAGTTATTGATGGGTTCATGATTCAGGGAGGAGGTTATAATTTGGAAGGAATTGAAAAACCAACTCACGAACCAATAAAACTTGAATCAAATAACGGATTATCAAACAATCGTGGAACAATTGCCATGGCTAGAACAAGCAACCCTAACTCTGCAACAGCACAATTTTTCATAAACGTTGCAAACAACTTTTTTCTTGATTACGGATACAGAGATGAAGGATATGCAGTTTTTGGGAAAGTAATAGATGGCATGAATGTTGCAGATGAAATTTCAAAGTTGCAGACAGATTATGAAGATAAACCTCTCAAGAATGTAGTAATAAAGAAAATAGAATTTATTTAAGATTTCTAACTCTTGAAACAGACGAATCAACATGTCTGATATATTCTTGGAAGTCTTTTATTACCAAACACATTTTATCTGTGTTACCGCAGTGATATTGTCTTGCTAGAGGACAATCTATTTTTTTCCATGTAATTCCTTCATCATGAAATTCAAATGAAAATTCTGCACTTTCTCTTAGAACATGGCAATAAATATTTTCAGTAAACCTCTCATTCATTTACAGAAAATAAAAATGTTCTTTATAAAGATTTATGTAAAAAATTAAATAAAAAATAAAAAATAAAAATGGTTTAGAAAATAATTAATATCTTCTTCCTTGATTAAAATTTCTTCTAGGCCTGTCTCCAAAACCTCTGTTAGGTCTTGGTCTGTCAGGGTCCATTGGCTTTGCTTCAGTCACTTTTATGTTTCTTCCTTCAACGTCTTTCTCGTTCATTTCAGAAATTGCTTTTTTAGCAGCTTCGTCATCGTTGATAGTCACAAATCCAAATCCTTTTGACCTGCCTGAAAACTTGTCTTTGATAATTGAAGCTTCTTCTACATCTCCGAAAGATGAAAAAAGTTCTTTCAACTTATCATCGTCAACACTAAAGGGTAAATTCCCCACGTAAATTTTCATGTTCTTTTCTTCTCCTTACATCTATATATAACTCTCAGAATTAGCTCGAAAAATCTCACTATCTAACAGTCTGAATTATGAGAAAATTAGGGTATTTAAGGATTGTGGGAGAGAATTAATGTTCTACTGAAGATTCTAATAAATGAGATTTTCTAATACTCTCAAATCTTTCTCCCATAATAAATGCATTTGATAAATGTTCAGCGTATATTCTTACATTATTTTCATTTAAGAATCCAGAAGGAATACACTCGCAAAAATGTTCTATTGTATCTCTTAGATAATTAGCTCTTTCCTTGCAATACAATCTAGACATTACCTCTTGATACATCATCTTTTCTGCTTCTATTCTATCCATATTTTTTTCTATAATCTTATCTTATTTAAGGTTTTATATACTTCAGAACTAATTCCATCACATCCCAAGCAATTTGTAAATCACAAAGGCAGGCCAAACCAAAGCTTTCAAAATTCCAACAACTCCATTCCAGAATCCTGTAGAAGTTTGCAGATAATAAATAGCAGCCCCTATAAATCCTAAAAAATAAAATCCTCCACCACAATTACTGCAGGAATTGTATCTCTTTTCTTTTTTCCATCTCTTAAACATGAATGTTTTAAGAAAACAGACTTTAAAAATTTATTTTATATATCTAAACATAGTTCTTTTTTGCACGAACCATTTCATAAAGGCAGGAATAAATCCATTAATGACAAAATTTTCATTCTCAAAAATTCCGTTAAATTTTCCAAGGCTTATAACCATCGGACGTCTTTTAGAAATATATTTTTTAAGAAATTTATTTTTCTCCAAAGCCAAAATATTATTTATAACTAAATCAGCTTGTTTTTCAGCACCTTGTGCTGTTTTTTCTTCTTCAAGAGAAGCTGCATCTCCACACACAAAAATATTTTTGTTTCTTTTCATTTGTAAAAATTCATTTACAAGTATAAATCCATCTTCATCCATTGATTCTTCATCTACAAATTTTGAATTGGGAATTATTCCTGTACATGAGATAACCATGTCTGCGAGAAATTTATTTTTCCTGTCTGTTTCAACAATTTTCCCGTCGTATTTTAAAACTTTTTCTCTGATGATAACTCTAACACCTCTTTTTCTTAAAAAATTATAAGCGATTTCTCTTGATTTATGGTGATTCCTTTCAAGCAATTCTCTTTTGTTGTGAATTAAAGTTACTCTTTTGCCAGGATATTTTGTACATATCTCTGAAGTCATTTCAACTCCAACAATTCCTCCCCCGACGACAATAATATTTTCTGATTTCCTCAATTTTTCATGATATTCTTTGATATTTTTTCCTCTATCTGCAATTAATATATTCTCTGATTTAATTGGAGAATTATACCTTGAACCAGAAGCAATAACAAGATAATCAAAATCAATAGGAGCAGAATTTTTTAGAAATATTTTTCTTTTATTTATCTTGAAAACAGAATCTTTTATGAAGATAGTGTCTCTGAGATAATTTTTATGTTTTTTTTGTATTTTCCTTAAGAGTTTTGGATTTACTATAGTTCTTAGTATTCCTGGAGTGAATTCAAAAAAATCTTTTTTGTCAATCAAAATTGTTTCAAATTTATTCTCAAGTTTTTTCGCTATTTTTGCTCCTGCAAATCCTCCTCCGATTATAACTAGTCTAGACATTGTAATTATTATGGAATTTCCTTTCAGAAATTATTTAAAAATTGAAAAATAAAAAATAAAAATGGTTTTTAATCTTTGCTTATCGCAAGTTTTCCTGTTCCCATGTATGCAATCATCACGAGAATAACTGCAGTTATTAAATGGAGGAATGCTGTGCTTGACAAGACATTTCCACTTGAGATAATTCTTATCCATGCTACAACCATTATAACGACCAAAGGCCATGCAGAATATTTGACTTTATATCCGACGACAAGAGCAAGTCCAAATATTAATTCAGATAAAAGCAGAACCCATGCCCAGAATCCAGGAGCCCATGCAAAAAAACTCATGCCTGAAAGCATTGCTTCCACCCCTGAAGGATTCATTAATTTGTTATATCCTGCTATCACGAACATTAAACCTATAAGTACTCTCACAGCTGTATATGCCCATATTGAACAATTTTCTTTTTTCATTTTAACCTCCTTTCAAGAATATTAAGATTGATGTCAAAAATCTTTTAAAAACTTAACTATGGTTAGATTTCTTTTTCTGCCTTAAACTCCAGATTACATATACAAAAGTAGCTGGAACAAGGAAATAAAAAAAGATTTTAATTGGAGGAGCAATATCTCTCATGTCAGGACTGCTGAAAATCCAGTTTAAAAATTGCAAAAACCCAAACCCAATAATCAAAGAAACCAAACTTTTCCAGAATGTTGGTTTGATATTCATATTTTAATCAACGAATTTTCCTTTATAGTATTTTCTTAGGAAAAATATTAGAATTAATTAATTTCAAGAACTTTTATTTTGAAATTAAGTTTTTTTCCAGCAAGAGGATGATTCAAATCAATTGTAATGTTTTGTTCGTCAACTTTTGAAATCATTGCAGGAATTTGTCTTCCGTCGGGAGAATTCAACATAAGTCCCATTCCAACCTGTGGCTCTTGTCCTTTAGGGAGAGAACTTCTCGGAATTTCTTTTTCCAAATCTTTGTTTCTTTCTCCGTAAGCTTCTTTTGCAGGAATTGAAAATTCTTTTTCTTCTCCTTTTTTCATACCAATAACAGCCTTATCAAAACCCGAAATCACTTGTCGCGCCCCAACTTCAAATTCAAGAGGATGAGAATGGTCTCCGTGTTTAGAACTATCAAAAACCTGTCCGTTGTCAAGACTTCCCTCGTAATCTACTTTTATTTTGTCTCCTGATTTTATTGCCATATAAAACCCCCGAAAAGAGATTTTTTAAGTCTTTCGGGTAGTTTTGGTTTTGTTAGGAATAGGAAGGTTTTTGAAATGAGGTTTCCATAGGTTTTTATGAATAAGGAACGTGCAAAATCAGAAGTAGATGATTTAGTGAAAACGTTTCAATCATATGATAAAAAAGAACTTGATTCTATGTCAGAAGAGGACATAAAATTTCACTTTATTGAACCTCTCTTTAAAGCTCTTGGTTGGAAAAGAGAAGACATTTCTAAAGAAACAAGAATTTTGAAAGGGAGAGCAGATTACATTGTTAGAATAGGGAATCAGGATAAGTTAGTAATAGAAGCTAAAAAAACAAATATTCATTTATTAGAAGAACAAGGAAGACAAGCAGTTTCTTATGCACATCATAGAGGGATAAAGTTCTCTGTATTAACTAACTTTAAGGATATTCGTGTTTATCACGCACTATCTAATATAAAAAACATAGATAAAAATCTATTAAAGGATAAAACAGATTATTTGAGATTTAATTGTGAAGATTTTGTTAAAGATTTTGATAGATTATGGCTACTATCAAGAGAAAGTTTTGAGCAAGGAGAAATAAATAAGCTTCTTGATAATGTAGATAAAAAATTAATAAAGCCGATTGATGAATCTATTTTAGCGGATTTACTTCAATATAGGGAATGGCTATCTAAAGATTTGAAAAGTAAGAGAAATTATTTAGAAGATTCACAAATTGATGAGATTGTCCAGATTTTAATTGATAGATTGATTTTTATGCGTTCTGTTGAAGATAGGGGATTGGAAGCTAAAGATTTTCTCTTGACGATTATTAAAGAAGTTGAAAAAGGTTTTACAGATATGAATCTTTGGGCAGTCTTAAAAACACAATTTCAAAGATTTGATAAAACATATAATTCTAAATTATTTGAAGAAGGGTTATTAGAAAAAGAAGGATTTTTTGATAATAAGGTTCTTGTTAAGGTTATCAGAGGATTATACTATGGAACTCAAGACCATCAAGAGAGATATATGTTTGATGAGATTCCTGTTGATTTATTAGGAAGTATTTACGAGCAATATTTAGGAATTGTTTTAAGAGGAACGGAAAAAAGAGTTAAATTAGATTTATTGAGCAGAAAAAGAAAAAAGATGGGAATATATTATACCCCTTCTTATATTGTGGATTATATTGTAAAAAATACAATAGGAGAATATACTAAAGATAAATCTATTGATGAAATCTTAGATATTAAAGTTATAGACCCTGCTTGTGGTTCTGGCTCATTCTTGATTAAAGCATTTCAGGAATTAATAAGTATAATTGAAGAGAGATTAAAGAAAGGAGAGAAATCAGATAAATATCAAAACACTTTTAGAGAGTGGAAAGGAAAATTGAGTTTGGGTGAAAAAGCAACAATATTAACCAATTGTATTTATGGAGTTGATTTAGATGAAAAAGCTGTTGAATTAGCACAACTTAATCTTTTATTAAAGATATTGGAAGAAGAAACAAGAGAAACAAGAAAAAGAATTTTGCCTACTATGAGAGATAATATTAAGAATGGAAATAGTTTAATTTCTGATTCTAGTTTTGATAAAGCATTTAACTGGCACGCCCAATTTCCAAATGTTTTCAGAGACGGCGGTTTTGATGTTGTGGTGGGAAATCCTCCTTATTTTACAATGCAATCGGCAGGAACTAAAATACAAAAATATTTTGAAACTTCTGAAAGATGGAAAGAACATTATAGGGGGCAGTCAGATATATTATATTACTTTTACATTCATGGAATTAATATCTTAAAAGAAAAAGGTGTTTTAGGATTTATTACCTCAAGATATTGGTTAGAAAATAAATGGGCAGATAAATTAAGAAAATTTATAGCAGAACATACAAGAATAAAACAAATTATAGATTTTAAAAATTCTTATATATTTGAGGACGCGAATATACACACCCTTATTTGTATTTTAGAAAAAGAAAAAGAAAAAGATTATAAGATTAAATTTAAAGTTATTGATGAGAAATTAGATAGCGAGATTAATTCTAAATTAATCTCAAAAGAATTTAATGAAATAGAATCAAAAGAAATACTTGATAAAAGGGAATGGGTTTTTGAAGAAAATTTAGATATTCTGCAAAAAATAAAGAATAATTCTGAAGAACTTGAAAAATTTTGTTTTGTTAGCAAGGGGATGGACACAGGATTAAACAAAGCATTTATTATTGACGAAGAAACTTTAAATAAAAATTCATTAGAAAAAGATATCCTCAAAAAGGTTATAAAAAATAGTGAGATAAGGAGATATCAACCATTAAATCCAAAAAAATTTTTAGTTTATACAACAGATGAAACAGATATTAGCAAATTTCCAAAAACAGAAAAATATCTAAAAAAGTTTACTAATGAATTAAAAAATAGATGGGAATTTAAGAAAAATAAATGTGCTTGGTTTAGAATAAGCACATTAAGAAGTAAGGAAATTTTTGATACAGCTGAAGAAAAGATTTATAGTCCTTATCGTTCTGAAGAAAACAATTTTTCCATGGATACAAATAAAATTTATGGTATGACGGATACTACAATAATCTCTCCTAAAAAAGATATTGATATGAAAATATTACTAGCAATCCTTAATTCTAAATTAATGAGTTATTTTGTTAAAAAAACAGGAAAGAAAAAAGGAAATAGTATAGAATATTTTGCAGATTTTCTAAAGCATCTTCCAATAAAAATCCCTTCCGAAGCCCAAGCCAAAAAAATAAAAGAACTTGTTGAACGAATTATGCGATTTCACAAAGAAGAAAAATCAGAGCAGGACATTAAAAATGTTGATTATGAAATTGATGAAGAAATCTATAAATTGTATGGGATGACAGAAGAGGAAAAGAAGGTTATTGAGGAATAAAAATGATTAATTTAAACAAGGTTGATTGGGAAGGAATTATAATTTCCGCTATTAACAATCCACAAAATCAAACTGCAAATTTTGAAGAATTGAGAGGAAAAGCTATTAAAGAAAATAAATGCTCTGGAGAGAAGATAGTTTTTGAAAATGAAAAATGTAAACTGATTCTCAAAATTAAATGGGATAAAAACAAATTTTTCTTTTTATATGATTCTGTTGTAATTGATAAAAGAATGGATAAAAAGAATAAAAGAGTTATGGGTGTTGATGAGGCCCATGGTTATAGGCATCTTCATTCGGGTAATTTTGTAATACCAAATCCATGTACCTTAATTGAAAAAATTGAACATCCAATACTTTCTTTAATTGTTGATTCAGAAACAGAAAACAGAAAGAATGAATGGATAAGGAAATTAGCAAATGAGTTAAAAAATTCACAAGTAAATTGGAGAAAACATTTAGAAAATAAGAGAGTCTCCGGTCTTAGAAATTATAAAAAAATCCGGATTCAAAGAAGGAGATGAACTTCAAGCAGATGCAAAAAAAGGAGAGATTAAATTGAGGAAATGAAAAAAAGAGTTAAATTTTTTTAGATAGATAATATTAAATCTCTTCCCACTCTTTTATTCTTCCGTTTTTAATGTCTTCTAAACTTCTTTCAATAGTATTCAAAAGTTCAATATCCAGATTCTCTTTTGTAATTTTTTCTTTCATTCTAATTTATAGTC
>JAUYIO010000010.1 GCA_030688225.1 Nanobdellota archaeon | reverse complement strand
ATTTTAGAGATTAAGAGAGATGGAAATATTTATCAAATGGAATTTTCAAGAGGAGACACAAAGATGAAGTTGAAAGTGATTGGTAAATGTGATAAAAATGATACAGGAACAAAGATTATCTTCTGGCCTGATGAAGAAATTTTTTCTACTGTGAATTTTGATTATAAAATTCTTGAAACAAGATTCAGAGAAATTGCTTTCCTTAATGCAGGATTAAAAATCATTCTTACTGATGATAATAAAAATAAAAAAGAAGAATTTTTTTATTCTGGTGGTTTAATTGAATTTGTAAAATGGATTAACAAAAGCAAGGAAGTTCTTCACAAACCTATTTATTTTAAGAGAGATATAAAAGATATCGTTGTGGAAGTTGCAATTCAGTATAATTCAACTTACCAAGAAAACATTTTCGGTTTTGTAAATACAATTAATACTGTTGAAGGAGGAACTCATGTTTCTGGTTTCAAGACAGCTTTGACAAGAGTTATAAATGATTATGCTAAGAAAAAAGGAATGCTAAAAAATGGAGATTCTCTTCAAGGGGAAGATGTTCGTGAGGGAATTACCGCAATTATAAGTATTAAAATTCCAGATCCCCAATTTGAGGGACAGACAAAAACAAAATTGGGAAATTCAGATGTCAAAGGTTTTGTAGATTCTCTTGTTACTTCTGCCTTGTCTGAATTTTTTGAAGAAAATCCGGCTGTTGCAAAAAAGATTACTTCTAAGGCATTGGATTCTGCAAAAGCAAGACTTGCTGCAAAAAAAGCAAAAGATTTAGTAAGAAGAAAAAATGCTTTTTCTCTTGGAGGTTTGCCAGGAAAACTTTCTGATTGTTCTAATAAAAAATCTGATGAAACAGAGATTTATATTGTAGAAGGAGAATCTGCAGGTGGAAGCGCAAAGCAGGCAAGGAACAAAGAAATGCAGGCTATTCTTCCATTGAAGGGAAAAATTTTGAATGTTGAAAAAGCAAATCCTGCAAAAGCTCTTTCAAGTGAGGAGATTACAAACATGATTACTGCAATTGGAACAGGTATTGGAGAGCAATTCACTCCTGAAAAATTGAGGTACAACAAAGTGATAATTATGACAGATGCTGATGTTGATGGAGAGCACATAAAAACTTTGATTCTGACTTTCTTTTTCAGGTTCATGCCTGATTTAATCAAGAATGGAAATGTTTATGTGGCACTTCCTCCTTTGTATAGAATAAGGAAAGGAAAAGATTATTATGTTTATTCAGATGATGAATTGAAAAAGATTGTTGAGAGGCTTGCTGTCAAGGAAGGAAATGTTACAAGATTTAAAGGTTTGGGAGAGATGAGTTCTTCTCAGCTTTGGGAGACAACTATGAATCCAAAGACAAGAAAGATTAAGAAAATATTTATTGAAGATGCAATTGAAGCTGACAGAGTTTTCTCAATGCTTATGGGAGACGATGTTCAAGCAAGAAAAGAATTTATTCAAGAAAATGCAAGGGAGGCTAATTTGGATATTTAAGATGATAGAGCCAAAAACTGGAGAGAAATACAGACACTTCAATGGACAAGATAAAATTTATGAAATTGTTTGCGTCGCTTTGGATTGTGAAAATCCAGAAAATAAAATGGTCATTTACAAACAACTTTATGAAACAGAAAATTTCCCCGTTGGAACAATTTGGAAAAGAGATTTAGAGATTTTTGTTGGGTTTAAAGAATTAAATGGAAAAAAAGTAAAAAGATTTACTAAACTCTAAAAATGCCTAAAAAATCAAAACTAAAAACACCTGAATGGATTTTGGAAGGATATGGTTCTGAAGAAGAATACAATAAGAAAAAGGGGATTAAAAATAAAAAGAAAATTGGGAAAACTTTCAAAGTTCGTGAATGTCCTGAATGTGGAAGTAATCAAGTTAATGTTGTTTTGACAGGAGAAGAAGGAAAAGGAGCGAGAGAGTGGGAATGCAAAAAATGTAAATGGAATGGGAGAGATGTTTTAGAAAAAGAACTTACGGAGGAAGAATTTATGAAATATCTAGATGAACATGGGGAGGATGTGATATGACACCAGAAGAAAATATTAAAGACATGAAAGAAGTTGAAAAAGGGGTTTTTGAGACAGAGATATCTGGAGAAATGAAAAAAGCGTATTTGGATTATGCAATGAGTGTTATTGTTTCTCGTGCGATTCCTGCAATTGAAGATGGTTTGAAACCTGTTCAGAGAAGAATTTTATATTCAATGAACCAGATGGGTTTGAAGCCGAATACGCAAACGAAAAAAAGCGCAAGAATTGTTGGTGACGTGATTGGTAAATATCATCCTCATGGAGATGCTGCTGTTTATGATGCTATGGTTAGAATGGCTCAGGATTTTTCCTTGAGATATCCTCTTGTTTTTGGACAGGGAAATTTTGGAAGTATTGACGGAGATCCTCCTGCTGCTTATCGTTATACAGAAGCAAAATTAATGCAGATTTCTTCAGAACTTTTGCAGGATATTGAAAAGGAGACTGTGAACTTTGTTCCTAATTTTGATAATTCTATGAAAGAACCTGAATTGCTTCCTGGAAAACTTCCTGCATTGATGTTAAATGGGGCAACAGGTATTGCTGTTGGGATGTCTACAAATATTCCTCCTCATAATCTGACAGAGGTTTGTGATGCAATAATTGCTTATATCAAGAAACCAGAAATTACAATTGAGCAACTTTGTGAAATTGTTACAGGACCTGATTTCCCGACAGGAGGAATTGTTTCTGGTGATATGATTGAGTTGTATAAAACAGGAAAAGGAAGATTGATTGTTCGTGGAAGAGTTATCACGGAAACTGTCAAGAATAAAGAATTAGTTGTTATCACAGAAATTCCTTATATGTTGAATAAATCTTCATTGATTACTCAGATTGCAGATTTAATTCAGAACAAGAAAATCAAAGATGTTTCTGACTTGAGAGATGAATCTTCAAAAGGAAAAACAAGAATTGTTATTGAATTGAAAAAGGGAGCAAATTCAAAATTTGTAATTAACTCTCTTCACAAATTTACAAGACTTCAGGATTCTTTTAATGTTAATTTTCTTGCCCTTGTTGGAGGACAACCAAAGATTCTTGATTTGAAACAAATTGTAGTGGAATATGTAAAATACAGAAAATCAATTATTACAAATCGTTCTAAGTTTGAATTAAAAAAAGCAAAAGACAGGTTGGAGATTGTTGAAGGACTTTTGATTGCTCTGAAAAATATTGATGAGGTTATTTCTATGATTAAGAAATCAAAAGGAGCAACAGAAGCTTTGGAAGTTTTGATGAAAAATTTCAAGCTTTCCAAAAAACAAGCCCAGGCTATTTTGGAAACAAAACTTCAGCAATTGACTTCTTTGGAAAGAGACAAGCTTAACAAAGAGAATGAAGAACTGAAAAAAACCATTTCAGAGCTTGAGAAAATTCTGGGAGATATTAATGAAATATTGAAGATTATTACAAAAGAACTTAATGAATTAAAAACAAAATATGGCGATAACAGAAAAACAAATGTTCTTCAAAACATAAAGGAAATCAGGGAAAAAGATTTGGTTCAGGATAAAGAAGTTATTGTTACTATAACTGACAAAGGTTATTGCAAGAGAATGGATGTTAAAACTTATCGCGAGCAGAAGAGAGGAGGAAGAGGAGTTATTGGAAGTAATCTTGCGACAGGAGATTTTGCAAAACAACTTATTGCTTGTTCAACTCATGATTATCTGATGTTCTTTACTTCAAGAGGAAGAGTTTTGTGGTTGAAAGCTTATGATATTCCTGAAGCAGAAAGATACAGTAAGGGAAAAGCTCTTGTTAACATGCTCGGATTGAAAGATGAGAGAGTTACAAATGTAATTTCTGTGAAAGAATTTAATGATAATTTGTTCATGGCGACGAAGAATGGAATTGTTAAGAAAATTTCTCTGAAACATTTTTCAAAACCAAGAGCATCTGGGATTAGAGCTATTAATCTTCCGAATGATAATTCAGATATTTTAATTGGAGTTGAGATGGTTCAGAAAAATCAGGAAGTTCTTCTTGCAACGAAGAAAGGACAGGCAATCAGATTTAACAGCGATGAAATTCGTGAGAGTGGAAGAGTTAGTTATGGTGTTACAGGGATTAAACTTGATAAAGAGGATGAAGTTGTGAGTTTGGAAGTTTTGGATACAGAAGCTATTTTAACAATTACTGAAAAAGGTTATGGGAAGAGAACTTCTGTAAAGGATTACCGAAAAACTGCGAGAGCTGGTAAAGGAGTGATTAATCTGAAAGTTACTGAAAAAACTGGAAATATTGTTACAACAATTTCTGTTAATGAAAATGATAATATCATTATTACGACTGCTAAAGGAATCGTCATTAGAACTTCTTTGAAAAATATCAGAGTTATGGGAAGAGCAACACAAGGCGTAAGAATTGTAAAGCTTCAGCAAGGAGATTATGTTACAGATTTAATAAGGGTTGTTAATGGCGAATAGTTTTTTAATGAACATAATTTTCACAATTTTCAGACATCTCTATAGATATATTTTCAGTAATTGTTTGCAAGCTCTTTTTTAATCTTTGATTTTCTTCTTCTAATTTGCTTTTTGCAACTAACACTTCTCTAACTTTACATCTTGGAATCATGTTTTGTTTATGACAAAATTTTTGTTCATAATCCTGTAGAATATCTTGTTTCCATTCAGTATTTTTTAAGAAGATGCAATTTCTGTGATATTCGCATGAAGGCATATCCTTTCTGAGAGAAATTATTATTTAAATATTATTGTGATTAACGACTTGATCCAAGGGGAGATTTTCCCTCGTTATGTTCAATGGTTGCTAATTGTTTTGCAAGTTTTGTGTTTTCTATTTCTAGTTCATTAACACTTTTTTGTGGTTCTTTATTTTTCTCTCTCCCTATTAAAGTAGGGTGATAAAAACATCTTGATTGATTTTCGCTTTCGCAATTTTCCTCAATATAACTATCTAAAACAAGAATTCCTCTTGTTCTTCTTAACTCACAATAATCGTAAAGTTCACATGCCATTTCCTTTTTAGAAATTCAAGTTTTTTAAATATTATTGTTAATCTTTGATATATTTCCTGATTGTTGGGAATTTTTCAAGTTCTCTTGTTTCTGGTTTCCATGCAGGACAAATCTTTTTGTAACCGCACCATTGGCAAAGAGCTGATTTTTTATAAGGGAATTCTTTTTCCTCTTCAATTTTTCTTATTAATCTTATTATCTCTTTTTTTAATTCTTCAATTTCTTCTTCTGTTTTTCTCACCTGAACTTTAAGATTGTGGGAAAGATAATGCCATGTCAAGCAAACTTTTTTGTCTTTCCCAAATAATTCTTTTACAGCTATTGAATAAAGTGCAAGTTGTTTATCTCCTTTTATCTTCTTTTTTTGAGGGAGGTTATTTGCAGTTTTATAGTCATGAATTTCAAATTCATCTGTTTCTGGATTGTAAGATAATCTATCTATGAATCCTTGTAACTTGTGTTTTCCGTTTTCTCCAAGATTTATTGTGACTCTTTTTTCAACTTCAAGAGTATTGTCTTTGAATGGTTTGTTTTTCAAATAATAATCTACAAGGAACTTAATTCCTTTATTGAAATAATCTTTTTCTGTCAATTCTTTTTTCACGTTTTTTATCTCCTCTGTGAAATTTTCTTCCCATTTTTTTGAGTAGTACATCATCATTTGTTCTATATCAGGAGTTATGTTTTTCTCTTTAATTTGGATATAGAACCATTCAAGAGTCTGATGGACTATGCTCCCTAAATGAGATTCAAGAGTTTTTTCAAATTCAGGGATTAACTTGTCAATGTATCTAAATTTGAATTTCAGAGGGCATTGTTCATAAACTGTTAGTCTTGAGTAGGAATAGATTGTCATGCGAGGACACCTACGGTTTCCTTCGCGTAATCTTCCCTCTCGGCACTGAAATGCGATATTTCTTTACACCTTGACGATATCGCGATAGATAACACCATTTTAGATATTGGGAGAAAAGAAAAACATATCTTATAAATTTAATTATAATAATTTTTATAAATAGTTTTTTTGTTTTTTATTTTGAAATGAACCAAGGATTAGTAATATCTAGTCATGCTTTAGATAGGTATAAGGAAAGAGTAATTATTGATAAAGAGAGATGTCACAAAATCTTAATTCGGTAGTTTGAAAGTTGTTATTATTGATTTAATTTTGCACCATCAAAGTACCTCACCAAAACCAATCAATCTCCAATGCCCGTTGATGTTTCTTGCAATTCCTACGTTGTCTCCTTTTAATGGGACAATTGGTATATTTAGAAATAATTCTATTTCATCCTTGTTAATTTTTTCAACAGTACCTACTGTAATTGTTGTGTTCACGCTGAGCATTAAAAGTTCTTTTGTTTTTATTGGTTCAATTTTCTCGTGTTTTTCTGTTCCCAAAACTTTTTCAAAAATATGGAATTTTATTTTTATTTTTTGACTTATCTCTGGAAGGTTTCCTTTTGTTGAAACAGTGCATCCTGTTAAAGAGTCGGTTTTTGTTACGAAAGGGTCAAGACTTGTCTCAATTGATATGCTTGCCCCAGGAGTTACTTCTTTTGCAGAAGAATTTCCTTTATGAAGAGAAAGTATTTTTGTTGTTAAAGTTTTGTAATTTTGCTGGTTTGATTTTTTGACAAGTATTCCTGGTTTTATTTCAATTTCATCACCAACTTTTAACTTTCCTTTTTTTAAAATTCCTCCTAGAACTCCTCCCTTGAGTTTTTGGATTTCTGAACCAGGTTTGTTTATATCAAAGCTTCTCGCAACCAGAAAAATTGGTTCTGAGTTTGTTTCTTTTTTTGGAATTTCTAATTTGCAAATTTCTTCAAGCAATTTATCTATATTTACTCCTTGCTGAGCAGAGATAGGGATTATTGGAGAATTTTCAGCTATTGTTCCTTTTGTGAATTCTTTTATCTCTTTGTAATTTTTTAATGCTTTTTCTTTTGAAACTAAATCTATTTTGTTTTGAACTATGATTATATTTTTTATTTTCTTGGCTTGGAGTGCGATGAAGTGTTCCTGTGTTTGTGGTTTTATTCCTTCGTTTGCAGCAATGACAAGAATTGCAGCGTCAATAATTGCAGCTCCTGAAAGCATTGTCGCCATTAACATTTCATGTCCTGGCGCGTCTATGAAGCTTACATATCTTTGTGGAGTGCCGTCTTTTGTGTTGTATTCATTCCCTTTTTTGTAGATAATCATCTCTGCATAACCGAGTTTTATTGTAATTCCTCGTTTTAATTCTTCAGAATGAGTGTCTGTGAACTTTCCAGTAAGTTTGCTTAAGAGAGTTGTTTTTCCGTGGTCAATATGTCCGACGACTCCAATGTTTATTTCTGGTAATTCTTTATTCATATAAAATGGGAGAAAAAGTTAATTAAAAAGGTTTTGGGTTTATTGTGAAGGGAAAATGTTAGATTTAGTTATATCCAAAACTCTTTGAGTATGTTGCTAAAGTTAATCCTAAGAATAAACCAGCTGTTTTTGCTGGAGATTCACTATAAGCTTCTTTAAAATTTTTTCCAAAAATTCTGTCTATAAAAGGAAGGGCAGTTGTTCCTAAAAGAAGAGAAGTTGTTAGATTAGTTGTTGTTAAATCTTCTAGATTATCTCCTGGGTTTCCAACAAGAGTTCTGGCAAGGAATCCAAATACTAATGCTTTTCCAAAAGATTTTACATGAGATGTTTTATTATTATCTTCAACCATTTCATCTCCTTGCTAAAATTTTTGTTGAATCTTTTTCTACTTTTCCGTCGTTGTCTAAATCAGGTAGAATAAGATTGTTTTCTAGTCTTCCTTTATTTCTCTCCAAAACTTTATTGAAGTATAATTTCCAATTTAAGCCATTGTGAGCAATGTTCTCGTTTAAATAAAAATCTCTTATGTTTTCTACTCCATTATAGGATTCAATCCATTCAACTCTTTCAAAATCTCTATGAGATAAATCATTTCCACTAATAGCATGTATTCCATAACTTCCTAATGCGAATATTCCCAGAATGGATGTTCCTTCTGACACATACTTTGTGAATTTTCTTATTATATTTTTCATTTTATATTCTTCTGTCAAAATTTAATTCTTTGAAATCTTCTGTATCGCAACCAGACAGAATAATAGATTCCATGTCTGACAATTCTGACTCTGGACCTTCTGTTAAAACAGGTTTTCCATACATTTCTCTTGCACATTCAAGTTTGTCTTTGTAGTTTCTCATTTTTTATTGTGTTGTATTCATTTCAGCTAATGCTTTCTGGGCAGCTTTATATTTTTTATTAAGAATATTTCCTATTCTCCATTTTCTTCCTTCAACATATCCCTGAGTGAAATCTTTTCCTTCTTCTAAGAAAATTTGTTTATATGCGTCTATAGTCTCTTCTCTAAGTTCAAGGAAATTCATGCCTGCTCCTATGGCGTAACCTCCTATGAAACCATTTCCTATTGGTCTTATTGTAGTTGACTCAAATATTTCTTTAGCTTTTTTTTCCGCTTCTGAAAGTTTTTGGTTTAGTCCTGCCATACCCTTCCCAGAAATATATATTTTATAAATGTTTCTATTTTGTTGCTACTGAAGAAAAGGAACAAAAATTACCTCAGATAATGGTTTGGATTATTTGATATCCAATATTCTGTTTTTCCTATTAGGATATAGCAAACATTTTGTCTATCAGAGAAGGTATGTTTAATTCCTGATTCATTTTCCTCTGAAACAATCATCTCAATATTTGATTGTTCGTCCTTAGGATATATATTAACTTCCATTTCTTTTTGGGCTATGCATGTAGGTAATTCATTCACTGCATTGGGTTTCATATTTTTTTGTTTTCCCAATTCTAGGATTATTCTTCCCTCTCCAATTATAGAATATTTTCTGTCAAACTTTGAAATTTTCCTTTCTAATTTTTGAAATTCTTTTAAGTTTTTTACCAAAAATTTTCTTGAGGGATAGTTTGCCATTTTACTCTTTCTTTTCTTCAGATTTTTCCTTGGGTTTGTTCTGCTCAGGGAAAATCTCTGAAAGTTTTTTAGAGCCTTCTTTTGTAATTTTGAGATTTATTTGGACAATTGCAGGAGAGATAACTTTTCCTCTGACTGTTTTTCTTAATCGTAATCCTTTTGGCTTTTTGCCTTTCTTTTTATCTCCTTTTGGTTTTTTGTGCATACCTTTTCCATAAGTCAATAGAACTTTTTTCAAACCAATTCCTTCAACATCTTCCATAGAAGTAAAACCTGCTTTGTCGCTTGTTCCCATTATTTCAAATTGATAATCATTTAATTCTGGAGAAATTTCTTTTCCTGATATTTTATCGTGAAGAGATTTTCCTACTAGCTCCGGAGCTTCTGCTTCTAGTTTGTAAGTTTTTCCTTCTTTAGTTCCTATGTTTATTTTGAATACCATTGTTATAACTTAATTGAGATTTGGCTTTTTAAAGATTTTGAATGAATTTTTTATATCTGTTTAAACATTATCGTGATTAATTAAATTTTTTTATCTCTGAAATTTCCTGCAAAATTTTCATTTCTTTTTGAGAAAGCAAATCTTTGTTCTTTTTGAAAGTCTTGAATTGTGAAATTGTAATGTCTGAATACAAAAATTCTTTATCTCCCAGCTGTCTTTCAAAATTTGTTCCTGGAATTGAAATTGCTATTTCCATATTTTCTGTAGCTTCATTGACAGATTTGTTTTCTGATTGAATGTTTTTTATTCTGCCGATTTTCTCTCCTTTATTATCAATTATGGGAAGATTTTGAATTAATTTTCCTGTTTCAACTTTTACACCAAAAATTGCAGGTTTTGTATTTCTAAACACATATTGATGCAGAATTTTTAATTTACAAATAGTTGTTAGTCCCATCATTCTCTTTTTTTCAATCTCTTTTATTTTTTCATTTCTAAAATCTGTAAGATTTTCTATTAATTTGTAAATAACTTCATCTGTCAGAATTTTCAACCCTATGGCAAGTTCTTTCGCATCTTCATCAATATTTACATTAAATCCGACAATTATTGCATCAAGTTCATTTATCTTTAGATTTGCTTTTGCAGAAATTATGTCTGTCTTATTTATGTTTCCTATTCCTGCTTTGACAACCGGAATATTATTCTCCTTTAATAAAAATAAAAGCGCTTCTAAACTTCCAAGTGAGTCGGCCTTTGCAATTATCCCTTTTTTTTCTGTCTTAATATTTTCAGAAATTTCTTTTTGAAATTGTTTTTCAATTTGTTCTTTATTCTCTTTGTATATCACAAATGGCATTCCTGGGAGAACTTCTGTTTTTTCCACTAATTGCATTCTTAATCCTGTAGAAGCCAGAACTTTTTCTTTTGATTTGAATTTCATGCTCAATGGCTGAATCTCTTCCAGAATTCTAATCTTTGAAATTATTGGTTTTCCATCTATGTTTGAAACAGCGATTTCATCTTTTTTTGAGAGTTCTCCGTCGTATAAAATTGCCTCAACATAATTATTTGACTTCTCTTTTTTTATTTCAAGGATAACCCCTCTTGCGTCTTCTCCAAGTTTTAATCTTTCTCCAAGGTATTTTTGGCTTAAACCGCAGAGCATCATTATTAATTCCTGAATTCCTTCTTTTGTTCTTGCAGAGCATGGAACCATGGCAATTTTTTTTGTGAAGTCTTCTATTTCATAGAACAAGTCTGCATCAAATCCGTAGCTGTTTAACGAACCGATTAAAGTCATGTATCTTTCCTGGAAAATTTGTTTTACGTTTTGTGGTTGGGATTCTATGCTTTTTTTTAAGTCTTTATTTTCTCCTGCGTTTGTTCTCCATCCAGAGATATTGTCTATTTTGTTTAATGCAATTACAAAAGGTGTTTTATTTAATTTTAAAATTTTAATTACTTCTGCTGTTTGAGGTTTTATTCCTTCGTTTATATCTATGACGAGAATTGCTAAATCTGCAAGACTTCCTCCTCTTTTTCTTAAGTTTGTGAAAGCAGCGTGTCCTGGCGTGTCTATAAGTAAGAATCCCGGGATGTTTAATTTTATTCCGGATTTTTCTATTAATGGGCATGCTCTTTTTAATTGTTCTATTGGGTAAAGTGTGAAAGAAATTTTTTGAGTGATTTGTCCTGCTTCTCCTTCCTGGACAGAGCTATCTCTAAGACAATCCAGTATTGAAGTTTTTCCGTGATCTACATGTCCGCAGACAGTGATTATCGGTTGGCGTATTTTTGATGTCATAATATATTTTTTAGCACAGATTTGTTTTTAAAGTTTGATATTTATGAAAATAAATGCCTAAAATTCTTAATGGTTCTGAACTGGAAGAGGCAGTTCTTTGGATGAACGAAGCTGTTAAAGTATCTATGTTTTCTCCTTGTCAAAGAGATAAAAGAGGAGTAGTAATAGTAAAAAATAATGAAATAATTGGAGAAGGGGGAAATAGACTTCCCTGTGATATCATATGCGATTCAAAATATTGCGAACCGTCATGCAAGAAGACTGCAATTCATGCAGAAATGGACGCTATCATTAATGTTAGAAATAGAGAACTTTTGATAGGGGCAAGGATGTATCATGCACGTGCAGAAAAAGGTGTCTTGATTGATTCAAGAAAACCACGATGTCTTGATTGCGCTAAATACATATTAGCATTTGGTATTTCTGAATTTGTCCTTAAACATGAAGAAGGGTATGTTCTTTATTCTGCTAGAGAAAATTATGAATTAAGTCTGCAATATGAAAAAAGTAAATAGTTATATTAAAAA
>JAUYIO010000087.1 GCA_030688225.1 Nanobdellota archaeon | reverse complement strand
ATGGCAATACTCATGGGATCAAGAATCAGCAAAATCCGTTGTTCTAAGAACTCACACTACATGTCTATCGGCAAAAGCCCTCTCTAAATTAGATATTAAAAAAGATTTGCCCGCAAAATTCTTCTCAATAGGGAAAACATTTAGAAATGAAACAGACGATTGGAGTCACGGATTTGAATTCAATCAAACAGAAGGAATAGTAATAGATGAAAACGCAAACTTTAGACACCTCCTTGGTTATCTTAAAGAATTTTTCAAAAAAATGGGTTTCGATAACATTAGATTTTCTCCAGCTTACTTTCCATACACAGAACCAAGTGTTGAAATTAATTGGTATCATCCTGAGAAGAAGAAATGGTTAGAATTGGGAGGGGCAGGAATGTTTCGTCCGGAATTAACAATCCCCCTCTTGGGAAAACACATTCCTGTCCTTGCCTGGGGCCCTGGATTTGATAGAATCATAATGGACTACTATAAAATATTAGACTTAAGACAAATGTATGAAAATAACATTTCAGATTTAAGAAAGAAAAAAGCATGGGTAAAATAAAATGGCAAACGTAAAATTTCCAAGAAAAGAATTTGAATTAGAATTAGGAAAAACTATAACTCCTGAACTAGAAGAAAAAATAGCTCTTTTCGGAACTCCTGTTGAATCTCTCTCTGATTCAGAAATAGAACTAGAGATCTTTCCAAATCGTCCAGACATGTTATCAATGCAGGGATTTCTTCGCGCATTTAAGGCATTTTTAGGAAATAAAAATTCAACTGGATTAAAGAAATACCAAATAAAAAAGTCAAAAAATAGACTAAATGTGGATAAATCTCTTCCCAAAGAGTGGCCTTATGCCTACGCATGTATCGTAAGAAATCTTTCTCTAGACAATAAAAAAATAAAAGATATAATTCAACTACAGGAAAAATTAGGTTCGACAGTTCTAAGAAATAGAAAGAAGGGGGGAATTGGACTATATCCCTTAGAAAAGATAAAATTCCCTATTACATTTAAAGGGCTTCCCCCAGAAAAGATAAAATTTCAACCATTAGAATTCCCTACAAAACTCACAGGCAGGCAGATACTTTCAAAACATCCAACTGGAAGAGAGTATGCTTTCATTTGTGAAAGCTGGAAAACATTCCCCGTCTTCATAGATAAATCAGGGAATTTCATGTCAATGCCCCCAATAATAAACTCACACGAATTTGGAAAAATCTCTGAAAGTACGAAAGACGTATTTATAGAAGCTACAGGAAATTCTCCAAAAGACTTAAAGACGTCAATAAATATTATTGCAACAACTCTGGCAGACATGGGAGGAAAAATAGAATCTATAGAGTGCGTTCAACAAAACAAAAAGAAAGAGGACATTCCAGACCTTTCTCCTGAAAAACTGTCAATTTCATTGAAAAATATAAATTTCACACTTGGATTAGAACTAACAGAAAAACAGCTATCCTCTCTCCTATCTAAGATGGGCTTAGAATACTCTAAGAATTCTGTAAAAATTCCAAGATGGAGATCAGACATTTTACATGAAGTAGATATTGCAGAAGACGTTGCAATAGCATATGGATATGGTAATTTTGTGCCTAAAATTCCTAGTGTTTCAACATCTGGATCAGAGTCAATAGAAAGTAAGATAAAATCAAGGATATCAGAATTACTAATAGGCTTAGGACTAATAGGAACATCAAGTTATCATTTGATAAAACAAAATGAAGCAAAACTATTCTCTCTTTCAGAATTAGAAAAAATAGAAACTCTCGATAGTAAAACAGAATACAAAATTTTACGTCCCAATTTGCTAATTCCAACTCTTCGCATTTTATCTGAAAAC
>JAUYIO010000079.1 GCA_030688225.1 Nanobdellota archaeon | reverse complement strand
AGAAAAGACCATTGAGAGACTTTTCTGGAATGTGAGTCGATTGTTGAGTAGATAATATTAAAATCTGCACTTATTCCAATATTTTTCCAATCTTGAATGTATTTTGGTTTTTCTTTTTTTAGAAAGTCTAGACAAAGCTTTATGAATTCGTCTCTTGGCATTTCCTTTGCTTTGACATTCATTCTTTTTTCAACTAATCTTTCTGTTGGTAAACCGTTGTCATCTGTTCCAAATGGATAGAATATTTCAAATCCATTCATTCTTTTATATCTTATAATAAAATCTTGTTGTGAATAGGAACATGCGTGCCCTATATGCATTTCTCCTGAAACTGTTGGAGGCGGAGTATCTACTGAATAGGTTTTCTTTTTTGTTTTGGGATTGAATTGATAGATTTTCTCTTTTTCCCAGTAATTTCTCCATTTTTCTTCTATTTCTTTAAAGTTTAGTTCTGGCATGTCTATTTTAGATTAGAAGAGTTTTAAAATATTGGGGTTTTTATGGAATTATGGTTATCTGCATGAATTTTGATAAGAAAAAGGCATTAAGACAATTGAAAGAGTTAGAGAGATTGGGAGAAGATAAGAGACTTGCTGCTGATGAATGGGATGAAGATTGGAAATGCTTGATTGCTACATTGCTTTCTGCAAGGACACTTGATAGAACAACTATTCCAATAGCTGAGAAGTTTTTTGAGAGACATAATAGTGTGGAAAAGATTGCTAAATTAAGTGAAAAAGAGATTGCTAAAGAGATAGGTGGAGTTAATTTCTATTTAAATAAAGCAAGGTATGTTAGGGCTCTTGCTGAAATGCTTGTTGAAAAGTATGATTCAAAAGTCCCACATGATTTTGATAAACTTGTTGAATTGCCTGGAGTTGGGAGGAAGACAGCAAATGTTTTTTTGGCTGAAAAAGGACATCAAACAATCGGAGTTGATGTTCATGTTGCTTATATGTCAAATTATCTTGGATGGACAGACAGTGAAGTTCAGGAAAAAGTGGAAAATGATTTGAAGGCCATTTTTCCTCAGAGATTGTGGGGGAAATTGAATTGGATTTTAGTTAGATTTGGACAAACATATCCTAATAGAAAAGAGAGGAATGTTTTTTTGGACAGGATTAAGAAAATAGAATGATTAGATGTAATATGCGTTTCTACCAATTATATCGGCTGTTTTGAGGATTGTTCTTGCAGTTTCTGTTACAATCGCAATTGAATAGAAGATAGTCTTTGATACATTATCTGAAGAAATTCTTCTCACTTCTTTGAATGAAATCCCTAGGGGTTCAGAGATGAATTCTTCTAGAGTTGGACTATTTATTGAGTTATAATGGTCTTGCATGAAAATTTGTCTTTTGTGAGATATATAAGCATTATTGCAATTGGGAAATAAAAGATTGGGAGGGTTCATAGATAGCTTTTTAAATTCTGCTTTTGAAAGATATATAATGGCGAAACAACAACAAATGCAAATGCCTGGTGTTTTTGG
>JAUYIO010000095.1 GCA_030688225.1 Nanobdellota archaeon | reverse complement strand
TCAACGGAATTTATCTTGAGTTAACCGAAAGATTCCATTTTGTTGAAATACTCGAACTGACAAAACAAAAATGGTCAGTTCAAATAAAAATCTTGTGTTAAAATTATGTATTCTTTCGAGTAATGGTGTCTTTTTTCAGTTTCAATTGTCAATTCTTCTTCTTTTAATTCAGTAATGTAAAAAGAAAATTCCAAAAGCATTCTTTTGGCTGCTTTGTTTGGATTTGGTTTTACCCAAAGATTTGGAATGTTTCCGACATCATCTCCATTTTCTAGCGCATTGCAAAATTCAAGAAAAGGATATTCTCCTTCATAACGACAAATTGCATCAAAGCCTCTTTCTATAATTATTGGAGTGAATGTTGCTGCAGGGCCTCCAAGGATGGATATAAGGTTTGGGTGTTTTTCTCTTACTTTTTTATTTAATTCTATTGCATATCCATGACTTCCAAAAATAATACTTTGTGCAAGAACTTCTGGTTTGTATTCTTGGATTTTTTCTGAAACTTCCTCAACAGCTTTTTCTAAATCAGAGGATGTTAATATTAATTGGGTTTCATGTCCCTCTCTTGCAATAGAACTAGAAAGATACCCTATACCAAGGGGTTCAATAGGATGAGTTTTGTGAACAAACAGGACCTTTACCATATTCTTTTTTTTATTTCTCCCTTTTTATCTTTATATATTCTTTAAAATATATTCTGTAATTTTCTTAACATATGTTAATTTGTAAATGAATTTAAATAATTTCCGTATTTGAAAAACAATAAACTTTATAATATCTATTTCAGTTTAAAATATATGGCACAAACACCACCTGCGCAACCGAATATGGAACAACAAACAAAGCCTGTTCAGAAAAATAATATTCAGAAACCAATGCCTGCTAGGACAACAAATCCAATGTCTCCACAAACAATGCCTAATCAACCTGCAAACCAGCAAATGACAGAGCAACCTAATGAAGAAAAATCAAAGTGGTGGATTTGGGTTATTGTTGCAGTAGTTGTTCTTGCAGTGATTGCAACAGTCTATTTCTGGATTTTTTAACAGATAAATTTATATAAATCTGGGACGAGATAATACAATTAAAATCTAAAATGAATTTACAAATGCAAAAGCAGGGAAATTTTTGAAATGAATTTACAGAAAAAAATATTGAAGAACGGAATGACTATTTTGTTTGAGAAGAGAGATTTGCCTGTTGTTAGTGTTGCTTTTGCTGTTAGGAATGGAGGAATTAATGAATCTGAAGGAGAGAAAGGAATTTCTCATTTCATAGAACATCTACTTTACAAAGGAACTTCCACGAGAAATGCAGAAAAAATTGCAGAGGAAATAGAAAAGAACGGTGGTGTTTTAAACGGGTTTACTGACGAGGAAATTACTGCTTATTGGTGCAAGATGCCGTCAAAACACATTGATGTTGCCCTTAATGTTTTGGGAGACATGGTAAAAAATCCTTTGTTTGACGAAAAAGAAATAGAAAAAGAAAGAAAAGTTATTTTTGAAGAAATTAAAATGAGAAGAGACATACCTTCTGCATATGTTTTTGATGAGATAAAAAATTATCTTTATGAAAAACCTTTTGGAATTCCATTGATTGGTTCTCAAGAAACTCTTAATTCTGTCGGAAGAAAGGAAATTGTTGATAAATTTAAGAGAGTTTATCAACCAAATAATATGGTTCTCTGTGTTGTAGGAAACACTGATTTTGACAAACTTGTAGAATTTGCAGAGAAGAATTTTGGAGAGGGAAAAGGAAAAGTTCCTGAATTTGAGATTAAGTTAAAAAATGAAACACGAATTGAAAAAAGAAAAGGTATTGACCAGGCTAATTTGATTCTTGCACATCATGTGCCTGTCGCAAGGGAAAAAAATTATGCTTCTTATGTTTTGAATTGTTTAATGGCAGGAGGAATGTCTTCAAGGTTGTTTAAGGAAATAAGAGAAAAAAGGAATCTTGCCTATGCTGTAAAAGGCGAAGCTGATGTCAACAAGAATTTTGCATACAATCTTATTTGGGTTGGAACAACTAAGGAAAATGTTGAACATGTAAAAAAAATAATCCTTGAAGAATTTGAAAAAGTTTCAAAAGAGTTAAATGAAAAAGAATTAAAACAAGTTAAAGAACAACTTATAGGAAATTATCATATCTCTATGGAGGATTCTCAAACCCAAATGATTAATCTGCTTTTATCGGAAATTCACGGGAATGCAGAAGATTTTTATGAATTTGAGAAAGATATTTCTGCTGTTAAACTTGAGGAAGTTAAAAAATTGGCAAAGATAAAAAATTATAGTTTTTTTGCTTTGGTACCAGAGGAATAGTTTTATCTATGTGGTTCTTTAATAATAGCACCCACTTTGTTCGTGAAATTAATTTAATTTGTTATTGAAAAAAGAGTTATGAAGTAACGAGTCTATTTTTTCTTTTTTACCGAAATATTTAAAGTATTATTATGGATAAAATATTTAAAGAGCTAATTCTTTTAATTTAAAATGAAAAAGAAGGTGGTTGTTGGATTATTTTTTTTATCAATAATAATTTTATCCGTCTCAATGGTTTCTGCGTATTCTTTTTCAGATTATTGGAATAAACTTACAGGGAAAGCTACAGATAGTTATGGGAAAAATATTTGTTCAAATTATTATGGGAATCCTGTTGAAGGAGGATATTGGTCTACAGATGCTTTAGGAAATTTTAGCAGTAAAAAATTAGTTGCGTGTGATGATTTTACCTCTGTTTGTTTGGGGGAACAATATGTAATGGCTAACGGGAAATGTTTTGGAGAAGATTCTTCAAATTACAGAGGAGTTTATGATACTGGTGGATTTCAGGACGGGAATGATAAAATTGCAATAGCTTATACTTTTTCAAATAGTGCTGGAAAGTGGATAGATTGTGACACTGCTGAAAAGCATTGTGGTTTATGTGGTGGGGAAAATTCTTTTTCTGAAACTGCTTATGTGAGGTCGCAAATATCGGGATGCGAGGGAAAAGATTGTTGGACACAATCTGTGCAGGAAAATGTTGGGGAATATTCTTCTATTGAAAGTTGGGGTTGTTGTGGTGATGATGCTAATGAATATTTGAATTCAGAAGGAAAATGTGTTTCTACTAATGTTGCTGAAGAAGGGATTAAAGGATTAAGCTCTTTACTAAATGAAAATATTACGGGATATACTTTAATGGATTCATATCCTCGAACAGAATCAGATTGTGATAATCTTGCAGATGAACCTGAATTAGGTTTGGAAGGAGAATTTTGTGTTGACGGGTTTAGATTAGAATATTGGGATTCTAAACAGACTAAAAGTTTTCATGTTATTTTGTCCAAAGTTACAAGTGGACAAGAATTTCTTGAACAATATTTCTCTTTAGATGTTATCCCCTCTTTTGTTTTAGAAAGTTATACTTTTTTCAAACCAGAGAATCATGAATTAACTTGGTTTAGTAGTAACTATTATTTTAATCTGATAACTGTGCAAGAATATGATATCTCTGTTGAAGGAAATTCTGTTAGCTATGATTTGATATCAAATAATGGTGACAATGCTGTAACCCAAAAAATTTTGGAACTTTATCCTGTTGATATGGTAAAGATGAATAAAATTCTTGGAGGAAGTGGCACTGTTCCACTTGTAAATTGCACAGACAGCGATGGAGGAAGAAACATTTATGAAAAAGGATATGTAACTTTGAATGGACAGAGATTTGATGATTATTGTTCATATGATTTTGAAAATAATCCTGAAGGAGTTCTTCAAGAATTTAAGTGTTCAGATAAAGGAACATTAGGACAAGAAGGTATTACCTGTGAAAATGGTTGTCTTGATGGGGCGTGTGTGAATGCATCACTTATTGAAAATGAAACTTTGGATTGTGTTAGTGGATGTTTGATAAATTCTGAAAAGTGTATTCCTTTTGGAAATAGAATGGTTATTAATGGAACTGCAAGTTACTGCGATATTGACGGAGTTGTTAAGCAACAGAAAACAAAAGATTCTGAAGGTTGGGCGAAATGTCAGAATAATTATGAATGTGATAGTAATGTTTGTTCAAGTGGAGAATGTATAGAAGTGGCTACACTTTTGCAAGAAGCAAGTACATTCAAGAGAATGGCTGTTAGTTTGTGGTGTGCATTTGCTCATCCTTTAAGTGAGGATGAGAGAAATCTTTGCAAGGCAAGTCTTTTAGGTGCGTAAATATTTTCCCTAACTCTTATAAAACCATCTTGGCTTGGAACTAATCCTGTTTTTTCTGTAAATGCATTAATTGTTTCTTTAAAGAGGAAATCATTTTTTGCTTCATCTCTTGTAAGCATTCTTTCAAGAGGGAAATCATATTCTCTTAGGATTAATTTGTTTTTCAGAAGATAAACTCTTAATAAGTATTGGTCTATTGGTAGCTGTTTATTTAATTTTCTAAATACTTTAAAATCTGGAATTCCCTGCGAAATTGTTAGATGTAGTGTTCTTCCATTATCTTCTTTTATCTCTTTTTGGATGTATTTTATTTTTCCAATTAAAGATGTTTCAAGAGAGTTAATGAAATCAACTAATTTCTGATTCTCTCTTATTTTTACATAAAAGATTCTTTCTGGGTTGTAGAATGCATCAAAATCTTCTATTGTGAATGGAATTAATTCTTTTTGTTGTGAGCAAAAATTTTCAAAAGTTTCTATTAATCTGGTTTCATTTTTTGTGGTGAATGGCCTTATCAAAGTCATATGGGGAACATATTTCTTTTGTGTTTGTTCTTTATCAACGTCGTTTTTTATTTCCCTCAGATATTCCTTCACAAATCCTCTTGCTCTTGTTCCTATATGGTACTTATCCATTGGTTTTTTGAAAATTTTCAGGTATAAAAATTTTTATATGGTCTAGTTTTGTTAAAATTTAAAAACTCTTTTTTTATTGTGTTTTCATGGTGTTTATTGTGAAAGTTCCTGGAATTAACGGATTGGGAAAGACGAATGGTTGTGAGAAAGCTGGAAATGCTATTTTAAAATCTCTTTATGATATTCATTCAAATGAACAGGGAATTCCTATTGATGTCAAATTATTGGACATTGAAGAGATTCATCTTGATAATTCTAATTTAACTTTATCTAATAAGTTAATCTATGAAAACTCTCTTGAGATGTTTCAGGAGAAGCCTAAAACTATTTTTATTGGTGGGGATCATTCTATAAGTTTTTCTATAGCAAAAGCTTTTTTAGATTATTGTGGGAAAGAAAAAAAGAAATCATGTCTTGTTGTTTTTGATGCGCATGCAGATTGTATGAAACCAATGAAAGAGCCGACGCATGAAGAATGGTTGAGGAAATTAATTGAGGAAGGTTTTCCTTCAGAAAATGTTTTGTTAGTTGGAGTTAGAAATATTTGGAAAGATGAAATTGTTTTCTTGAAAGAAAAAAAAATACAAATGATATCTATGAATCAACTTAATGATGACTTGCATGAAACCTGTGATACGATAATGGAATTCTCAAATGGGAAAGAGCTTTATGTTTCTTTAGATGTTGATGTTGTTGACCCTGTTTTTGCTCCAGGGACAGGTTATCCTGAATCAGGAGGATTAACAAGCAGACAGTTTCTTTATTTAATTCAGAGAATAAACAAGGCTAAAAATCTGAGAGCAGTGGATATTGTAGAAATAAATCCTGAGAAAGACAACAATGATATAACTGTTAAACTTGGTGCTAAAATAGTGAGTGAGCTGATATGAAAATATAAATGAAAAAGAATTTATTATTTTATATAATTATTGCAAGAGAAAGGATATTTTGAAATACAGAGATTTTTAAAAATAGGAAAAACGAGATTATATTTTAATGAATAAATGCAAAATTCCTGTTTCAGATCTTGTTCTTAATGCAAAAGGAAAAGGACTTGTGAGATTGGTTCTTGAAGAAAATTATCTTTCTTTTAGATTATCTCATCCTTTTGTTAAATATCTGAATCATGAGAATATTATTTTTTACTTTAAGGGCGATGGCGCTGATATTGATTCTGATTATGAAATTGATTTGAGAAAAATAGAAATTATTTACTAATACTTGTTCTCAACAATCTTCTTGAAAATTTCTGTTTTTTTCCCGAGAATTTTTGTTAATTCTTCTTCAGAAGCATTGATTATATTTCTTATTGTCCCGAATTCCTTTAGAAGTTTCTTGGATGTTTTAGGACCGATTCCTGGAAATCCTTCTATTATGAATTGTAACTGCTCTTTTTTGTTGAAAGATTTTTTCTTTGCATTCAGAGAAACTTCTTTCTCTCTTTTTTTTGAAAGAACTAATAGAAATTTTGCAGTATCTTCTGAATCTTTTGTGAATATCATCGGGATTTTGTGTTTGAGAGTTATTGAGAGAAGAAAACCTCTTATAGCATTCCCGTTTACTCCTTCATTCTTGTCGTTGTATAAATCCTGTTCATCTATACCCTCTATTATTAATAATTTATTCTTGTATTGTTGAAGTTCTTCTATTTGATTTAAAAGCCTATGATTTAACATTGAAGAAATAAAGTCTGAGACAGTTTTTCTTTCTATTGCGACATCTTTTAATATGTAATCTGCAACTTTTAACTCTTTAATTTCTGTTTCAAATCCAAATTTTACTAACTCTGAAACAACGAGAGAATTTTTTTCCCTGTAATCTATAATTATCTTTGGTTTTTCTTTTTCTTTTCCCGACGGTTTTTTTGTTTTTGAAAAGATATCAAATATTGGTTTCATTTTTAAGATACTTAATTATTTCTTTTAGAATTTCCTGAGGAGTTTTATTTGTTGTGTCTATGATTAAGTCATAATTTTCTTTCTCATTAATATCAACCCCATAATATTTTTTATATCTTTTATCATCGCTTTGTCTTCTTTCACAAATATATTCTATCATGGAATTTATTGTTGCTACTTTTTTTTCATCTTCTCTTTGATCCAGAAAAATTCTTCTGGCTCCTGTTTTGGGGTCTACTTTAAGAAAAATCTTTTTGGATTGAGGGATAAAATACCAAGATAATCTTCCTTCAATTACAAAATTATCTTCTTTCTGTCCGAGAGTTTTTTGATAGTTGTCCACTTCCTTATCTGTCCAATCTTCTTTTTCACCTATTTTGTTTAGTTCATCAATAGTCATATTTTTTTCCTGAGCCATTTTTCCTCTTAAATCCCCTATGGAATAAAATTTATAGTTCAGTTCTTTTGCAAGTAATTTTGCTAGGGTTGTTTTTCCAGAGCCTTCATTTCCAGCGAGGGTTATTATCATTTTAATTTTTTCTGAAAATCAAATTTATTTCCATTTGATAAATCTTTCTTTATAGAATCTATTGCAGAATGCATTTTCTTTTCTCTTGCACGTGAAACGTAATAGTGTGATTCGTCACGAGTTTTTTTTGTTATTAACATGATGAGTTTTCCTTTCATCAGTCTTGCAGTTCTTCCTGTTCTTTGAATTGCTCTTATTGCAGAAGGAATTGGTTCATAAAAAATAACAGCATTAACTTCAGGAATGTCTAATCCTTCTTCTGCAATGCATGTCGCACATAAAACATTTATTTTTCCCTCTGAAAATTCATCAATTATTTTCTTTTGTTCTTTTTGACTAAGTCCAGAACCATTTTTTTTTGCCTGGCCGACGAAGATTTTTGCTTTTATTCCTTCAATCTCATTCAGATTTTTTGAAATAACTTCTGCAGTTTCTCTGAATTGTGTAAATACAATTATTTTTATATTGGAATTTTCTGTTTTCTCTCTGCTAATGATACCTATTAATTCTGATATTTTTGGATGTTCTATTTTTTTTATTAAAAGTTCATTGGATTTTATAAAAACAAAATTGAATTCTGGTTTTGATACTAATTTTACTACGCCTTTGCTTTGTTTTTTCCGTGATTGATTGAATAACTCTTTGAGGTACTTGTTAAAGCCTGAAAGAGTCTGTGTTTCAAGAAGTTCTAAGGCATGTTGTAATTTTATTGCTTGTGCACAGGCACTTGCTGCAAGCATGTAGTTAAAATTTTTGTTTCCCATTGATAAAGCAAACATCATTTTTTTTTGAAGATTAATTAGTGCAATTTTTGAAGCAGGTTCATATAAAACTCTCCTCTTTTGAAGTTCCTCTACATATTGGTCAAAAACTTTTTTTAAAATGTGTCTCATCTCTTCAAATTCAGAAGGAAAATCAATCATTCTTTTTTCAATTTCCAGTTCTTGAAGATATTGTTTTACATCGCTGCTTTGGCGTGTTCTTAATTCAACTTCCTCTATCAAAAGATTTCTGCAAATTTCTTTTATTTTGCTCGCCTCTGAACCTGGAGAAGCTGTTAAACCCAAGATTCTTTGGTGTTGAGACTGTTCTGAATATTTTTTTGCAACGTAAGTGTAGTCATAACTTTTAGTGCATCTGTGTGCTTCATCTTCTATTAAAAGACAGACGTTTTTCAGGTCGTATAAATAATTTTTCAAATCATTTGCAACGCATTGAGGAGTTGAAAAAATTATGTCTGCTGTTTTCCATATTTTTTTTCTGTTTGCAGGATTTATATGTCCTGTGAATAGTTGCATATCTCCAAATAATTCTGGCAGGTGTTTCTTGAAATAGTTCATATGTTGTTCTGCGAGAGGTTTTGTTGGAGCAAGAAAAACAACTTTTTCCCCAGGAAATTTTTCCATGCGATTTATTGCAAGCATTAATGCTATGAGGGTTTTTCCTAGTCCTGTTGGGAGAACCACAAGACAATTTTTTTCTTTACAAGTATCAAAAATTTTTTGTTGATATTCTCTTGGTGAAATTCCCTCTAGAAATTTTGATGACATAAGTTGAAAAAATGAAGAAGAGTATAAATAATTTTATGTTGTTATACAAATATTTATAAAATCTTTTTATCTTATTGGTAAATGAAGAAAGAGGTGTTGGTTGGTTTAGTTTTTCTCTCAATAATAGTTTTATCTGTTTCAATGATTTCTGCTTATTCTCTTAATGATTATTGGAATAAAATGACTGGGAAAGTTGTTGATTCAGATGTTAATTCAAATTTAGAAACAAAAACAATTAACGAAGGTGAAACTGCAACTTTTTTTGATTCTCACACCATTTCTGTTAAGACTATTCCTGATAAACAAGATTTTGTTATACTTGTTGTTGACGGAGAGGAATTAACATTTTTAAAAAATAGTCCTAAAACAATTGGAGATTTAACAATTGAGGTTACTAAAGTAGTTTATGCTTCTTATTTTGTTAAAAAGAGTTATGTTCAGGTTGAGGTTAGTGGGGAGAGTCTTGGGAAAATTAATGCTCAAGATTCTTGTTACGATGTTAGAGGAGATATTCTTCGTGGAGAGTATTATTGTACTTTAGATATTGGAGAAGGAGAGATTCGTGTTCAGGGAGGTATTTGTACTGGAGGAAAAAAATGTGTTGAGTGTATTGAAGGTTATAGTTATGATTTAATGAGTAAAAAATGTAAAAGAGATATCATAGAACCTATGAGAATTGATTCTTATCTTTATGATTCTGTTAATCTGACAGATTATGTTTTTCTAAACCCTGGAGCTTTTGAAATTTTTAAAGGAGGTTATGTTCCTTTAATGGACGTTCCCCCATATATTAGTGGGCCTAGGCTCAACGATTACTCTGATTATCCGACATATATTACTAATTTTGGAATTCCTTTAGCAAATGTTTATATAAGTAGGTTTGGGGAAATTTCTTCTGCGAATTATAAAGTGCAAAACACAACTGAACATTTACAAGAATTATCTCTTATTAACGAGAGTTTGGGACAAGAATTTGAAAATACTCTTTCTGCTCATGTTGATTTTTATGGTTCTGAAACCAAATTTAATCATGTTCTTGTAGGAGTATATGCAATATTTGATGGAACTTCTGTTGAAGAAAATAGAATTCCTTTAAATGAATCTGAATTGATAATTAGTTTGATTTCGGGGGAAAGTAGAACAATAAAGATATATTCTCCTAAAATAAATTGTACTGGTGTTGGAGAAAAAGGACACTATCAATTTTTTTATGTTTCTGATGATGGTTCTACATATTATGCAAGAGAAGATCATGGTTGTGGTCGGCCTGATTTAGAAGTATATGAATCACTTGTTTCGGAACATTTAGCTAGAGCATCTTTAGTTTCTGATACGCCTCAAATTAGTTGCACAGACAGCGACGGAGGAGAGAATATTTATGTGAAAGGAGTAGTTAATGAGAAATGCACTACAACAGAAAGTGGAAATACTGTTTGTAGTGGAGAAACTGATTTTTGTCAAGGAGATATTTTATATGAACAATATTGTGAGTCAAATTTTGCAAAAGAAAATTCACATACATGTCCAAACGGTTGTGTTGATGGGGCGTGTGTTCTTCCACAAGGAAAACAAAGTGCAACTTGTGCTTCGCTTACTCCTGATGGAAAAGAACTTCCTCCGAAAACAAGAGTTAATGATAATGGGAAGATAAAATATTGTAATCCTTTAACGTTAGAATATTCAGATGTTAAGGAGAAAGGAGAGGTTTGCGCAAATGATTTTGAATGTTCTACAAATGTTTGTGCCGACGGAAAATGTATTTCCATAACAGAGGAGTTACAGAAACAATCTAGCTTGCTGAAAAAAATATGGTGTTGGATACAAAATCCTATTAGTGAGGACGAAAGGAATAGATGTCTTGTAGATGAAGAGGAAGAAGAAACAGATGAAGATAATGAAATTTATGTGGAACCGAGGTAGTATGAAAAATGAGAAGAATTTTTCTTTTTTTTGGAGCTTTGATTATCTTTTTATTTTTAATTAATTTTGTCGTTGCTGAAACGTGTGAAAATGTTGGGGATGTTGAGAATGGGATGTATTGTGGAACAGACGGAAATTTCTATGAGTTAAAAAATGATGGTAGTTCTTGTTTGAATGATTATGAATGTGAAGTTGAATCTTGTGTTGAAGGGATTTGCCAATCTAAATACTCTTCTATCTTAGAAAATTCAAACTTTCTTGAGGATATTTGGAATTCAATTAATGGTGTGGAATGTGAGTCAGGAGAAGAATCTTGTGATGGAAAAAATTATTTGATGTGTGGTTTAGAAGGGGTTTGGGAGAATAAAGGAGAAGTTAATGGAAAATGTGGTTTTTATTTAAAAGGAAGTTTATCAATTGATATTGTTATTTCTTCCCCAAAAAATTTAACTTATGATACAAGTAATGTTTTATTGAAAGTTAGTGATAATAGTTATCTTGCAAGATATTGGAGTTATTCTCTGAATGGTGGAGAGAAAATTAATTTTACAGAGGGCACATACATTAATGCAAAGTTTGGATCTAACTTACTAACAATTTATGCAAAAGAAACTTCTTCATCTTCGGAAGAAAAGAAAACTGTTATCTTTAGTGTTGTTAATTCTCCTCTTAATCCTTCTTGTGGCGATAAAATTTGCAGTTCAAATGAAAATTGCAATACTTGTTCAAAAGATTGTGGAGCTTGTGAAAAAAGTTTGTCTTCTGCTTTTTGTGGGGATGGGGTTTGTAGTTCTACAGAAAGTTCATATACTTGCTCTTCTGATTGCAAAGCTGTTAAACCTAAAAATAATTGGGCAATTGTTGTTTTAATTGTTGCAATAATAATTGCTTTGATTATCCTTGTTGTTATTTTATTAAAGAAAAAATTAAGAAAAGCACAACAGAATTCTAAATAATTTTTATACAACTAAAAAAGCATAAGCAAGTGCAATTAAAACAATTGACGCAAGGAAACTCCAGATTATGATGCTTCCGAAATAAATTTTGTTTCCGTCTAAATCTGAGAGAGGAATTATGTTGAAGAATGCATAGTAAATGTTTAATTTTGTGAACAAATCAAATCCTGCGAAATAACCTAATACTGCGAATAAGAGATTTGCAACAATTCCTGATGCTGCGATTAATCCTATATGATATTCTGTCATTTCAGAGAAGGAATATAGTCCATGACGTTTTGCAGCTCTGTAGATTTTTGCTTTTACATTAAATGTAAAACAAGCCATCCAAATAAAATATCCTATTGAAAGTGCAGCAGTTATTATCGGGATGAAAATTCCTGCAGGAAAAGCGTGTTTAAATTCTCTGTCAGGATGTTTTATTCCTGTTGTGGCAACTCCTAATAATCCGTATCTTTTTATCTTCCATAAATCCATTTCTATTTCTGATTCAAGATAATAACTTGAGATTTTCTTTGCAGCAATGTTGATTATTATTACCAAGAAAAGAGAGATTAGGGTATAAATGAAAATTCTTGGAACAAAAACTCTTAGATTAAATGCTAAAGCAAGAATTATTGTTATTCCTATGATAGAGATGGTTTCCTTTTTGTTTATCATTCAAAAGACACCTCCCAACTTCGCTCTGTTTTTTTAAATTTGTCGGTTGAAGAATTTCTCGCGAAATCGCTCGCCCCCAAGGTTTCTTTTGTAAACTTCCTCTTTTGTATGGATGGGCGACATTTTATTGCAATCTGATAATGCCGCAAAAATTTTTTATTTATCATGATAAATTAAGCTAATGGTTTTTTATAAAGATTATTATATACTAAATTATGGAAAACTATTTAAATAAGTTTGATATGATTTTTTCATGAGGATAAGAAAAATAACCGAAATTCTCGGATTAAAAGTTTATACTGATGCAGGTGATTTTTTTGGAGAAGTTGAAGAAGCGAATCTTTCTGAAAATAAGGTTGATGGATGGAGAATAAAAGTTGGGGGAAGCGTTGTCCCTTTGATTTCTGGAGCGAAAGGGGTTATTGTTCCTCATCAATTTGTTAAGGCTGTGAGTGATGTTATTCTGATTAACAAAGCTGCATTGCCAAACCCTGATTCAGGAGTTGAAGAGATTTCTGAAGACTTGATGTAGATGAACAAAAAAATATTCTTGAGTAAATGGCATTTGATAATTCTTTTTTTGGCTTTATGGATTGTTTTATTAGGAAGCATTGGTTGTGAAAATTTTTGTTATGTTATTGATACGCTCCCAGGAGAAGAATTTAAAGGAGAATGTCCTGAACCAAATTTTTTTCAGTGTAGTGCGCATTTAATTATTATTGAAGAATTTTGGGTGGTTACTTTAATTGGATTAATAGTTTTATATCTAATAATTATTTTTGTCTCTTGGCTGTATTATAGAAAGAAGGCATATCAATATCAAAAAGAGTTATCCCCGAAACATATTTAAATTATATTGATGATTGTTTTGTATGGTTAACATATTACAAAGCGAAATTGTGTCAAAGTTTATTCTTCCTTTTTTGCTGGTGTTTTTTGTTGTGTTTGCAATTCTTGAAAAAACCAAATTATTTGGGGATGGGAAAAAACAGATTAATGCTTTTGTCGCCTTTGTTATAGGACTTATGTTTGTGAGCTTTACTGGAAAAGATTTGATAATATCAAATTTGATTTTGTTCTTGACAATTTCAATTGTGATAGTGTTTGTTGTCTTGCTGATTTGGGGATTTTTGACTGGTGGGGAAGCAAAGATTGAAAGCAAGGGAATTAAGTTAATGGCAGGAATTGTCTTGGTTGTCGCAGTTTTTGTCGCTGTTCTTTGGGCAACAGGACTTGCTGATGAATTGTCAAATGTTTTATTTAAGCAAGACTGGAGTAATACTTTCTGGACAAGTGTTTCATTTATTGTAGTGATTGCAATTGCTTTGGCTTTGGTTTTGAAGGGGAAGTGATTTTCTTTAGAAACATTTATTAATTATATTTAATTAAATTCTTTATGTTAGAGAGTGTGATGTTTTTGTATTCTTATGGGTATTATGGTGGAGCAATTGGAAATATGCTTGCGAAATGGGAACAAGCAGGAATATTTAGTTATGCTCTTCCGTTTCTCCTGATTTTCGCATTGGTTTTTGGAATTATATCAAAGACAAATCTTTTCAAAGAAAAATCAATAAATGCAATTATCGCTCTTGTTGTTGGTTTAATGGCTTTGCAGTTTGATTTTGTTCCAAGATTTTTTGCAGAGATTTTTCCTAGAGTTGGAGTTGGATTGGCAATACTTCTTGCAGTACTTATTTTCATAGGATTATTCACTCCTAAGCAAACCTGGATAGTCTATACACTTTTTGGAATAGGAGCTTTGATATTAATTGTAATTCTTGTCAGCACTGCAGGCAGTGTTGGATGGTATCAAGGTTATTGGTGGCATGAAAATTGGTTAATGGTTGCAACTGTTGTAGTTCTTTTGGTTTTTGTCGCAACAATTGTTGGAGCAGCAAGTCCTACACCATCTACTTTTGATCAAATAGCTTCTCCACTTTTGAAAGCAATGCATAAGGAATAATTTTATTTAGAAATTTATTCTTTTTGAGATTTTACTTTTGGTTGTTCCCCAGAGAATTTTATTTTTTCACTTTCCCTAATTTTCTTTATTTGAACTTTTTCTCCCACACACCCCGAACTTTGTTCGCCTTGAGGTTGTGAAAAATAAAAAATTTTGAGATCATTTCTTTTGAATTTTTTTATTCTCAGAATTCACAACTTTTCTAAAGGAATCTTGCATCATGTCCATTTCTTTTTTTGTATTTTCTAAATTTTTTCCGTAAGAGCCTATTTTTTCAAGAATTGAAATTTGAAGTTTGTCTATCATTGTTTCAATTCTCTTTAATCTGTCTGAAAAATTATTTATTTTTATTTCTGTTATATTTTTGAATTCTGAAAATTCATCTACTTGTTTTTGTATTTTTTTTATTTTTTCTATGAAAACCTGTTCTGCAATTTCAATCATTGTTTCTGAATCATATGAAGATGAATAAGAATCGTAAGTTTCCTGTGGAGTGTAAGTTTCTTCTTGGGGGGCATATTGTTGTTCTGGTATGTATTGTTCTTGATTTTGAGAAGAATAATTTTCTTGAGGACGAGGAACATAAACATCTTCGTCTTGCATCTCTCTTGTTTTTGGAGGAGAATTCCTTTTTGAATTAGTCATTATTGAAGGTTCCATGTTTCCTGATTCATTTTGTCTTTGATTATCCATTTTATCTATATGGTTGGAACATTCTTGCCTGTTTTGACAAGATTTCCAAATCTTCTTTTCTTGCAAATTTTGAAAATTCGTTAGAGACAGTGTCTAGAAAAGATTTTATTCTTTCAAGTTCCAGCCTCATCACTTCAATATTTTTTTTAATGTCTAAAATATCTTTGTTACTTTTTTCTTTCACCTCTAATAAATTTTGTCCTATTAATAGAAGTCTATCTTTGAGAAGATTTTGTTTTTCTTCCAAGTCTCTTAGTTTCATGCTTGGATTATAAAAATCCTGGTTCGCATAATTCCCCTCTTTTTCAGCCATATTGTTTTAATGTTAAATTGGTTTAAATTTGTTTTGATTATAATAAAATCTATAAAGTATTTTCTCTTTGAAGAAATATGCAATTTGGAGAAGAGGCGAAACCATATTCTTATGAGGTTCAGCGAGAAGGAGGAGAAGATGTTATTTATGTGAACTATCTTGGAATTCCTTATGTTCCGAGCATTTCTGAATCTCCAGAAGTAATGGAAAGAACTGTTGATGTGTTGATTGAAAATCCCAATATTTCAAGAATTGTTTTTGTGCAACAGAAAAATTATAATTATGATTTTCAGGAAACTTCTTATTTGCTGGAAATTGCACAGCTTTATGTTTATCTCCTGAAACAGGAAAGAATTTTGTCAAGAGATAAATTAATAACTAATCATGAGGAATTTTTTAACCAGAGATATAACGATGTTCTTTCTTTTATATCTTTTTTGAAAAGAGATCCTATTGCTGCTTATTTTGATTTGAGAAGGATGATAATTGAAGCAACTATCTTTATAGAAAAAATAGGAATGAATTACAGAGTAGATCAGAAGAATTATGTTCTTCTTCTTGAGAAGATTTTTAACTTGCTGGAAAAAACGAAAATTATCCAGGCAGCTCTTCCCCATGTTCAAGATTACAGAATTGGAGATAGAGAAATTTATCACAAACTTTTCAAACCAGATGTTATTCCTAATTTTACTTTTACAAGACTTGTTTTGGATTTGCCAGAAAATGCAGAAATAATTTCACAATATAAAATTGCGTCTGAAACA
>JAUYIO010000091.1 GCA_030688225.1 Nanobdellota archaeon | reverse complement strand
GGTTTTAAATAATAATTCTTCACTCTCATTCCAGCTGAGATAAACTTCTGTGTCCCTGTTTTCAATTAAATATTTTTTACCTGGTGAGGTAAAATTTATTTTCCTATCCTGTAACTGAGGGTAACCTTGTTTGGTTATATCAAAAATTGCTGTTTTATCCTCCAGCTTTTTGCCATAAATACTGAAAAGCATTATCCTGTGATTAACATAGTTTGCTATTGTATTATCAAAGGAATTTATAATGATTCTAAAAGTATTTTCATCTTCCCATTGTGCAAAAACCTGGAGCCCGCTCCCTAATTCTTCAAGAAAATCTGCTTTCTTTGTTTCGGGATTAATCAAATATAACCTGACATTTTTAATAAATGGGAAGGCACCTGAACGCACAAAATTTCTTGCTGTTATAAAAAATACATTCTTTTTGCCTTCGGAATAGGAGAGATCAACAACTTTCTCTTTATTATCAGACCAGAAGGAATTATACTCACTATTATCAAAATTATATTTATATAACCCCGGATTTTCATTTATCATACCAACAAAAAGAAAATCATTAAGGTTATTTGCTCCTTTATTCTCTGTTCCCTTTAATGCATTATTTTTTTCATTACATGAGAGAAAAAAAAGAATTGAAAAAATAAAAATCATAATGCGAATTATCATTCAGCCTCTTGGATGAAAATCTCTGTGAACCTGTTTAATGTAGTCTCTGTCAATATGTGTATAAATTTGTGTTGTTGAAATATCTGCATGCCCAAGCATTTCCTGGATTGCTCTCAAATCGGCACCTCCCTCAAGAAGATGTGTGGCAAATGAATGTCTGAAAGTATGCGGATGAACATTTTTTTCAATTCCCGCTTCCTTGGCATAACGTTCAACAATTTTCCAGATTCCCATCCTTGAAAGTTTTGTTCCCCTATTGTTAAGAAATACTATTCCTTCGCTTCTAGATTTTTTCTGGAGCATTGGACGACTTTTAACAAGATACATTTTAGTCCATTTAATTGCACTGCTTCCCACCGGAACCAATCTTTCCTTAGATCCTTTGCCAAACACTCTTATGATCTCTTCATCAAAAAAAAGATTTGAAATTTTT
>JAUYIO010000090.1 GCA_030688225.1 Nanobdellota archaeon | reverse complement strand
TAAAACCAAATCCAAACAAATATCATACAGAAATAAAAAAAGTTAAAAGCAATACAAATGAAAACGACCCTATGTATGCGCGCGAAAGCGGATTTGATTCCAAAAATAATCGTTTTGTTAACAACACAAGGAATTTACTTACTGGAAACGAACAAGCCGATATTCCTTTTCCGGATAGGAAATTATTATATAATCAAAGAATTTTCGCAGAAAGTCCAATTAAACACGGAATGCTAACAAGAGGTTGTGCATTTCATTGTACTTATTGCCATGTTGAAATGCAGAATATAGAAAATAAGGGAAAGGGGAAAACAGTAAGAATACGTTCTTCAGAATCAATGGTTGATGAAATAAACCAAACAAAAAAATTATGTGAAGAAAAAAATCTCCCTTTTGAATTATTTTATTTTCAAGATGATGTTTTTGGACCAGCATATAAGTTAAGCTGGGCAGAAGAATGGGCAGATGTTGCATCAAAAGAATTAAACATGCCTCAGCATGCACATGTTAGATTTGATTTGATCGCAAAAGACGAAAAAATTGCGAAGGCGCTTGCAAAGGCAAGGGGTTACAGGAGTCCATGTTGCAATTGAAGCTGGAGATGAAAGAATAAGAAATGAAGTTCATAGGAGAGGAATGACTGACGATCAAATCTTTAGAGGTGCAGAATATTTAAGAAAGTATGGAATAAGTATGATGACACAAAATATTTTAGGTGCTGTCAGAGAAAATAGAGAAACAATGAGAAAAACTTTGGAAATGAACATAGCTGTAAAACCAACTTTTGCTTCAGCATCAATATTCCAACCATTCCCAGGAACAAGCTCATTAGAAACAGCGCGAGATACAGGGGTTTTACCTACAGCAGACATAAACAAATTAATTGATATCTACAGCGAAGCAACATTCTATAACCATTCTATTTTGGTAAATGAACCTTCTGAAAAAAGATGGATGGAAGTATTTCAAAAATTCTTTGCAATTGCAGTTGAAAATCCAAAACTCTACGAATCTGGAAAACTGGACAGAATGATGAAACCTTACTTAGATAATCCAAACAAAGACCTTAAAGAATTAGAACATATGTACAGAGAACATAGGGCTCAAGCAGACGAAAGGTTGTATGGTGTAAAGTTTAAAGATGTTGTTCAGGAAGAGGATTAATTGAAACACCGATATTTTTATAAAGAATTCTTTTAACCCAAATTTATGAGATTAGAAGACATAGAACAAGAAATTAAATCAGGAAATGCCTTCAAGGTAGAAGGTGGGCGAGGAGGAAATTCACACATCGTAAATCTTAACGGAAAGAAATACTTTCATAAATACAGGTCAGAATACCCTCCATTCAAAGGACTTTCAAAAATAGAATTTGCACTTTTTAATTATTGCAAATACCATCTTCCATCAACAGTTTATCTGAATAATGGTGCCACAGCCGAAGAAAGAATAAAAAAAGAGGTCTCAACAATAAAATTGTGGAATCTACATGGAATACCTTCCCCAAAAATTGTTCTTCACTCCAAGAATAGTATCGTTTATGAATTTATGGAAGGTTTTTCATTTGGAAATTCTTTTAACGGAGAAAAATTAAACGAAGAAGATTTCGGAAGAATCTTAGATTGTTACAGTAATTTAAGAAGAGTCGCTAAAGAAAAAAAAGATATAGAACTATTGCACCCTGATCCTTATGCAGATAATTTTTTTTATAATGAAAGCAAAGAGATAGTTATTCCAATAGATCCAGGAAATGTTGTTAAAAAAAAGGATTTTGAAGAGATAGATACGAGAATAAATCTTTTCTTCTTATGCAAGATTTTCCACTTAAAAACAACTCAAGAAAACAAATTACATTATTTAAAACAAACAGCAGACAGATTCACAAAAAAAGAAAAAGAAATCATGCATGCTCTAAATACAAATCCTTGGTTCAAAAGGAATTATCTTGAATTACAAAACAAATGGGCCAGAATTGCGGATTATGCGGGATTAAAAAATAGGAATTGGGGAGTTGAAAGATTAAGAATATATTACTCCGCCGAAGTAAGAGAAAGTATTCAAAAAGAATTAATTCGTAAAAAATAATTTTGAATTAATCTAATTTGTTCCTTGGTCTTTCCAAAAACAAGATTTTTAGGAAATCGTGTAATATTTGCATAAAAAACTTCTTCTCCGTCCACATATTCCACAATTCCTCCAGCTTCCTCCAGAATTATTTGAGGGGCGCAAAAATCCCAGGTATTGGAATTAGTAACAACGGTAAAAAAGATGTCTGCTTTATTTTCTGTTATACTTATTATTTTCAATCCAGCTCCTCCAAACTTAAAATAATTTTTTATTCCTACTTCTTTAAGAATTTTCTCTGTCTCAAGTTGAGTCTTCTCATTATAAGAAATAACCGCAACCAAATTTTCAGGTTTAGTATTTGTTACATGCAATAAAACTTTATCTCCATTCTTACAAATCTTATAAGATCCACAATTTTTTACACCATAATAAATTTCTCCTGTAACAGGTCTGAAAACAACTCCTAAAACAGGTTTTCCGTTTTCACAAAAGCCTACTTGTATGGAAAATTCATCAGAACCAAAGACAAAACTACCTGTGCCATCAAGAGGGTCAATATGCCACTCTCTTCTTCCTCTTGTTTTATTTGGAAACTCTTCAGATACAATCGCATCATCAGGAAAATGCTCCTTTAAACCTTTCAAAATAATTCTGTTAGACTCAATATCCGCACAAGTAACAAGAGATCCATCCTCTTTAGTTTCAACAATTTTATTTTTTTTAAAAGATTTCATTATTTCTTCACCCGCCATTTTAACAAGATTCAATGCAACAGATAATTCCTTACTATAATCTCTCATGAAATCAAAAGATAATATTGGTTTAAATAGTTAATCACCTCGCACTTTCAATTCTCTCCCAATTATCAACGCTTTCAAATTTTTTTATTTTAGAATTATAAAATACAAGTCCCCACATATAAACTCTTGATAAAGCGAGCAAATTAGACCAATAAAATTCCTTGATGTTTTTAGGATATTTAAACAAATCATAAATTCCTTTTGATTCTGTTTTAAAAGTTTTAACTCGTGGTGTGGTTTTAGTGTCAGCGTATTTATCAATAGTTTCGTGAGCTTTGCTTGTCCTCACTTTTTGTTTGATCCAATCTTTCCAATTTTCAACATTCTTCACAAAAACTTTTGCGTTCTCTGCATATCCAATTTTGTAACCCTTTTCCCAAAGATAATAAGGAATAATTGCGTCCTCTGCAGTATCCAAAGGAATTCTCAAAGAATTATCTCCTCTAAATGCCCACAAATAACCAGAACATTCAAGAAAATCATGTCGTTCAAATGCCTTCTTACGCAATTTATGTGCAGCATCAAAAAGAAAATTCGCCCAATACCCATACCGAGTATTTTTGGATTCTATAGGGGTTGGTCTTCCTGTTACGCAACCTATTTCTTGATCCAAGAATAGATTAGTAATCTCTTCCACAGAATTTTCACTAATATAAACATCTCCATCAGTTAGAATCAGAAGATCATTTTTATTAGATTTGCTAATAATCATATTCAACGCAAACATTTTCCCTTTCCCAGGATCTTTAAAAAGTTTAATTTTTTTATTTTTTTTTGAATATTCTCTGGCCATCTCCAAAGTCTGTTCATCAGGAGCAGAAACAATTATGTCATAATCATAGTTGGTTTTTTGGTTCAATGCACATTCTATTGCCTTTCCAATTTTGGGCTCCTTAAACCCTGTGATTATTAGTGAGATTTTAAAATCAAGCATTTCTTTCATCTTCCTTAAAATCTCTGTTGCAGAAATTTTTTCCATGCTTCTACATTTTTCATCGTAACAGCAGAGACAATTTGATTTTGAAATTATTTTTTCTCCAAGCCCATACATATCAATCTCTGTGTGAGAAGTAGGGCCAATCAAAGAAATTGTTTTTTTCTTCAATGCAAGAGCCACATGCAATCCAAGAGTATCAGTAGTTATAAAAAAATTACACAAACTAACCAAAGCAGGAAATTCTAAAAGATTATTCCCAGAACCTGTTGCAATTACAGGAGATTTGCTCTTTGCAAGAATTTCCATATTTCTCCTTTCTTCTTGAGGTCCTCCAAAAAGCAAAATTTTGGCATTAAAATTTTCACTAATTCCATCAATTAATTCCACAGCCGTCTTTATTGGTAAATCCTTAGGCCATCTTTCCCCAGAACCAAGATTCAAACCCACAATAAAATCTGTTTTTGATAGAGTATATCTCCTCAAAAAATTATTCGCAATATCTCTCTGCAATTTATTTAATCTCAAGAAGGGTTCATATTTTTCATGATTCTCAATCCCAATAATTTCTGAAAGAATCTGGCGATAAGTTTTCTTATTCTTTTTCTTCAAAACATCTGCTTTCTTCTTCCCTTTTTTACTAATCAAAGAAGTATCAAACCAAAAAGAAGTGTCAGAAGTATAATCAATTTTTCCTCCATTGAAGAAAACTCCAATAATTTTTCCACGATTAAGAGAAGAGACAAATCTTGCATTTTCTTCGTCCTCCTCAAGGTTCAAAATCAAATCAAAATAAATTCCTCTAAGAGAATTTTTTTCTTCGCTTGAAACAACTTTTGAGATGTAAGGATTATTAATAAACAAAGAAATTGCCTTTTGAGATGTAATCCAAAAAACTTTAGGATTCTGTTTTTTGTATTTATCCTTCAATGCCTGAGCAATAAAACTTGTCCTAACCACATCTCCAAGAGCACCTGTTTTTATCACCAGAATATTCATAAGTTTTTCTTACAGAGCAAACTTATAAAGTTTATTAAGGTATCAAATATATATTCCAAAGGAGAAGAAACAACTATGCGATATCATCGGAGGCAATTAAAAATATCGCCATTCAAATACGGGAAGGGAAACTTACAAAAGAAACCGCGAGGTGTCTTTTGATGCCAATAAATGCACATCCAGATTTTCTTGCAGCAGAAAAAGAACACTTATTAGCCCAAACTCCTGAAGAAAAAATAAAAACTCTTGAAAAAATGATTTCTTTTGCTCCAAAACACAAAGGAGGAGAAAATCTACGGGCTCAACTAAAAACTCGTTTAAAAAAATTAAAAGAAAAAGAAGAAAAATCAAAAAACCTTAAACGTAGTTCAGGCTCTAAACAAGGAATAAAAAAAGAAGAAATGCAGGCAATTCTTGTGGGCTTTTCAAATTCAGGAAAATCATCAATATTGAACTCTTTAACAAATGTAAATCCTGAAATAACTGAAGTAAAATTCGCAACAAAAACACCTCTTGTTGGAATGATGAATTACTCCAATACAAACATTCAGTTAATTGAAAATCCTCCAATAGATTCAGAATTCTATGATAAAGGACTTACAAACACAGCAGATACTCTTTTACTAATAGTTGATAAAATTGAACAAATAAAGAAGATAAAAGAAAAACTTGAGAATTCAAAAGGGAAAGCAATAATTGTTTTCAATAAGATTGATTTATTAAATGAACAAGAAAAAAGAAAAATATCTGCAACCCTTCAATCCAAAAAATATAACTTTATTTTATTTTCCTCACAAACCCAAAAAAATCTTGAAGAATTAAAAGATAAAATCTTCAAAAGTTTTAATAAAATAAGAATTTACACTAAAACTCCTAATTCCAAAGATAAAAAATCAGAAAAACCAATTGTCTTAAATCAAAACTCAACAATAAAAGACGTTGCTGAAAAAATTCTCAAAGGATTTTCAAATAAAGTTAAAGAAACAAAAATATGGGGTCCTTCATCAAAATTCCCTGGACAAAAAGTCGGTTTAAAACACATTGTAAAAGATTTAGATATTGTTGAGTTTAGAACAAAATAACTAAGAATAAGCTTCTTGATGTAACTCTTTCAATTTTTTATCTTTTCTAAACTCTCTCAATAAACTATTTATCTCTTTTGCAACAGCATTTTTTAAATCAAGAGGATGAAGTTTTTTTGAAACGAAATCTTTCTCAAGTTCTTTATAATTTTTATACACAAGATTTCCCCCGTATTTTTCAGGCCTTTCAATTATAAGCTCTTTGTTATCTTTTATTATAAAAATCAAATATTTCAACAACGCCATTATTCCGTTATCAGGATTTCCAGAGACGCATTCAGCATTGTTAATTTTTCTTTTGACTTCATCTTCAGTATTTAATAAATCAATCTTTGTTGATTCTATGCTTGAACTCATTTGTTTCCCAACTAATCCACGTATCATAGGATTCATAATTTCAATTCTTTTTTTATAACCTATTTTTGGTAAAAATTCTCTTGCATAAACCATTATTTTTCTTTGGTCTGTTCCTGCAAACTGTATATCTACGCCAAGAAATTCCTCATCCAAAGCCTGCATCAAGGGATAGATTATTCCAGAAACTTTAACATCTCCTCTTGCAGTTTTAACTGCTTCTGAAGCAGATTTGGTTGCATCAGTTATTGAAGTTATCGTTGATAATTTAAGCAAATCAGCCATGTATCTTGGTTTCAGTTGAAAGTCCTTTCCTCTAACAAATTCCAATTTTTTAATATCCACACCAATAATTTTTAGTATGTTAATTATTACTCTCTTATAATAATCATATCTTTTTTCAACTAAATCCCAAGGAACTCCATCCAATTCTGCGTGTAAATCTGCCAACAAAATTTTTACTTTTAATCCTGCTTTCAAAAAATCTGCAATTTTAAGCATCGGAAAAAAATATGCAATAGAAATACTCCCTGTGGGCATAGTTCCCCAATAAACAGAAATTTGTTTTTTTCCTTTTATCAATTTCTTCAATTCGTCTTCCCCAATAATTTCTTCAGTATTTCTTTTTATCAAATTCAATTTTTTATCTATATCCATAATCACAATAAACATTATATAATTTATAAAAGTATTCAACAAATGATTATACAAATTTTTTTATTTGTGATTCTGGGAATTCTTGCAGGAACATTTACAGGCTTAATTCCTGGCATCCACATAAATCTCGTGGGAGTTTCAATGGTTTCTTTGTCTGCTTCCATTTTAGCATCCATTAATCCAATCTATCTAGCAGTTTTCATAGTTTCAATGGCAATCACACATACTTTTGTTGATTTCATCCCCTCGGTTTTTCTTGGTTGTCCAGATTCAGACACAATACTTTCTGTTTTGCCAGGACATGAATTATTAAAAAGAGGCGAAGGTCATCAGGCAGTTACATTAACATGTTATGGTGGTTTGGCTGCAATAATAATTTTAATCTTAATTGCTTTTCCAAGCATCCTCATTATTTCAAAAACTTACAACGCAATAAGAACAATAATTCCATACTTACTCATAATAGTATCAATACTTTTAATCTCAATTGAAAGAAACAAGTTTTCAGCATTAGTTGTTTTCTTGCTCTCAGGATTTTTAGGTTGGTGTGTCTTAAACATTTCATCGCTAAAAGAACCTCTTCTCCCCATGCTAACAGGTCTCTTCGGGAGTTCAATGTTGATTCTAAGCATAAAAAATAAAACAAAAATCACAAAACAAGAAATAACAAAACCAAAAACAAAAATTTTCAAACCATTAATTGGGGCATTAATTGCATCTCCTCTCTGTAGTTTTCTCCCAGGATTAGGAAGCGGACAAGCAGCAATAATAGGGAATACAATTTCAAGAACAGACAAAAAAGGTTTTCTTGTTCTGCTGGGCGCAACAAATACTCTTGTCATGGGTTTTTCATTCATATCTCTTTACGCAATATCTAAAACAAGAACAGGTGCTGCGGCAGCCATAAAGGATATTGTTCAAAAAATTTCTCCAGAAATTTTAATTATTATTTTAACAACTGTTTTGATAAGCGGAATTATTTCTTTTTTCTTAACGCAACTTCTATCAAAACTCATAATCAAAAGGGTGGAAAAAGTAAATTATTCTCTTCTTTCAATAATCACATTAATAATCTTAACAGCTATTGT
>JAUYIO010000082.1 GCA_030688225.1 Nanobdellota archaeon | reverse complement strand
ATAAATGGTGGAATAAAGAAGAAAAGATTAACTTAGGGATTGAGGAGAAAGAGGATAGTTTTACTATTGATGAATTTATAGACCAAGCAAAAGATATGCGAAAAGATTTAGATGAAATTATAAAAGAACTTGGAGGTATTTAGATGGAGTTTGATTTTTTTAAATTAACAAGATTTTTTAATGTTTTGAGGGGAAATTCAGAATATACCAAAGAATATGGCAATAAACATAAAGGAGAATTTCCTGTTTATTCTGCCTCTACCAACCTTCCTTTAACCTATATTGACCATTATGACTATGATGGAGAATATTTGACTTGGTCTACAAATGGATTTGGAGGATTTTTAAAATTGTTAATTGGAAAATTCTCAATAAATGGAGATAGGGGTATTTTGATACCTAAGGATAAAACTATTGACATAAAATATATCCAATTTGTTTTACAGCCAATTTTAAGAGAGGTTGCCAAAGGAAGAAAGGGCGAGAATAATAAGAACGAATTTACAAAAGTATCTTTAACAGCAATACAGGAAGTTGAAATTCCTTTTCCTATAAAAAAAGATGGAACAATTGACTTAGAAAAACAAAAAGAAATTTCAGAAAAATATGAAAAAATTGAGAAGATTAAAATTAAATTAAAAGAAGATTATCAAAAAATTGAGGATATAAAAATTGACATTAACAGCAAATATGAAACTAAGCCTTTCGCCCTGACAGAAGAAAAAGGAATTTTTGAAGTAGAAAAAGGAAACCCCAAATATACAAAAAAATATATGCACAACCATAAAGGCGAGTTTCCTGTCTATTCTTCTCAAACTTCAAAATTAGGAGAGATAGGAAGCATAGACACTTATGATTACGAAGAAGAATGTTTTACTTGGACAACAGACGGAACTTATGTTGGAACAGTGTTTTATAAAAATGGTAAGTTTTCAATAACTACTCACTGCGGGATTTTAAGAGTTAAACCTGAATACAAAGATAAAGTTGATTTTGAATATTTGAATTTTATATTAAATCAAACACTCCCTAACTACAAATTAGGGGAGAGTTCTAATAAGAGGTTAGGGATTGAAAGAATGAAAGAAATCCAAATAGAAATCCCCATAGATGAAAATGGAGAATTGGATTTGGAGAAACAAATAGAGATAGCAGAAAAGCACAAGAAGATAGAAGAAATTAAAGCAAAACTTAAAGATAATTACGAAAAAATTATAAATTCAAAAGTTCAGATTATTGAGGTGGGAGAATGACAAGCGATTTACCTCAAACAACAGGTAGCGAAGTTCAAACTTTTATAGAGAATACTTTAAATCAAATTAGTGAAGGTGTAAAGAAATCTGGATTTGTCATAAAGGAATGTGTTGATTTTGATTTAGAGGTTACAGAAAGAAAAACTGGAGAAGGAAGTATCGGATTTAAGCAGTTAATAAAGATAGGTGGGAAAAAAGAAGGGGAGAATGTCCAAAGAGTGAAATTTTCCGCAAAACCAGATAAGGATATTCAAATTCATTCTATCCCCATAGATTAATAAATTTTCAAGGACTTTTTAAACAGCCACTACTTATTAAACAAAGCCTGTTCTAACCAAAAATTATCTTTTCAACTTCTTGCTTCACTTTTTCTAATTCTTCTTTCGATTTTTTCTGCAAACTTTCGGCTTTTTGCATTCTCTTTT
>JAUYIO010000077.1 GCA_030688225.1 Nanobdellota archaeon | reverse complement strand
TCAATCTGTCACGCTTTCGCGCATTGCAGAATATTCCTAACTGCTGCACCCCGTAGGGCTGGGAATAGTGTCTCAGATTCCCTCTCAGGGCCTCTCCGCTAAGAGCCCTTACAGATCACAGGCTTGGTGGGCTATTACTCCGCCAACAACCTAATCCGCCGCAGCCCCATCCTTAAGCTCTAGTTTCAGGATAAAATCATTCCAGGGTTTTATCCCTATCAAGTTTTAGCCTCAGTTTCCCGAGGGTATCCTTGACTTAAGGGTAGGTTAGCTACGTGTTACTGAGCAGTTCGCCTTCTCTCGAAAGACTTGCATGTCTAAACGCAAACCAGAGAGCCGCAGCCGCCAGCAGGATCAACTGGATTTAAATAATATCATTTTTCCATCGATAAACAACAGAAATCTATTACGCAATTTTCATATAAGATAGAAAATCACTTCACACAAACTCCTACTATTGGCTTAATTGTTTTAAACAATATTGAGAATTAACAACTATGACTGCTTCATACCTCATACCTTAACATTTCCTTTTTACAAGTTATCATTAAGGTACTCATTTTGTTTCGCTTCAAAATTTCAAAGCAAACGAATGAAAATCTTTTATTAACTTTCATCTTAATTATTTATCTCAGAAATATTTAGTTTATAAACTTTTCTCACAAAATTTTTATTTTTTGGCGACGGAATTATTAATCAACTTCAGAAAAATCAAATGCTTTTTGTCTTTCAAACACAATCTCTTCCCATTCTTCTGCACTTTCTTTAAATTGATATGCTTTTTGAGTGTGATAATCTGGCACTGCTCCATGCTGCCTAAATAAAACATTTGCACGCCCCACAATAACTTTCTGATTTTCAATTAGTTCATTTAATCTTTCTTTATTCCACAGAAGCTTATTATGTTTAAACAATTCTTCAATTGTCTTTTCAAAAATTATTCTTTTTTCAGGAACATAACCCCAAGTTGAATAAGGAGGATTAAATATTCCAAAATATTCACCATTCATATCTACTTCATTAATAAAGCATTTATATTAATTGTTACAATTTAGAATATAATTAGCGACGGGAATTTATTTCCTCTTTTCCTTTTTATCCATGCTTACTCTAATGCTAAATCCTTTTCTTGTAATTGATTGATTCAAGATAGGGATATGATCTCTTCTTAAATTGAAATCCACTCCAAATCTGAAATGCTTTGTTTTAGGAATAGGAATTGTTAATGCGCTAATTAAGCCGCCCTCCATTGGACCATCAAGAGTTCCTCCACGAATGTATTTTTTAGGCAGACGGCAAAACGTATTTATATCCCAATTCAAAAAATTATTTGTATAGTTTGGGGGCATTACGTATTTTAAAGTGAATCCTATAACATCTCCTTTTTTATTTTGCAAATTTTTTCTTGTTTCCCAAGCAAAATATCCATCTATATAAAGTCCATTTAAAACTCCGTCAGAAAATTTTTTGTTTAATCCTCCACTTAATAAAGTTGAATAAATTCCAACCGCATTATCAGAATCATAAGACAAACCCACCATAATATTGTTCCATACATTATATTGCACACTCGCAATCAATAATTTTTTTTCTTTTTTCTTTGCTTCTTTCTTCCTATACTCGTCACCGATATTCTTAGCTCCAAGATAATCATAAGAAAATTCAAATTCAAGTTTCTTGTCAAGTTTTAATTTAGAACCAAAATATCCTCTATTGCTCGCGTCATTAAAATCCCCTCCTCCATCTAATTTCAAATTTGTAATTCTACTTTCTTTTTTTACTCCGACGCTGTCTGCTTTTACAGCTTCTTCCAGAGAATAAACTTTATTTGGGAGAAAGATGGCGCCTGCTGTTATTAAACTTGCAGCAACAAAATTTATCAAACCTCTTTTCATTTTGGACAGTTATCACTATTTTATTAAATGCTCAAAACTATATAAATTTATAGTCGTCGGAAGAATTATAAAATCTCTTGCCCTGTTTTAATTATGTCTCTTTACCAATACACCAAAAAAAGAAATCTGAAATCTTCTAAAGAACCTTCTGCAAAAATTCCCCAATCTAAAAATAAAAAATTAATCTTCGTAATCCACGAGCATCACGCCTCGCATCTTCATTGGGATTTGCGTCTTGAAATGCTCGGAGTTTTGAAATCATGGGCAGTTCCAAAAACTCCTCCAAAAACAAAAGGAGAAAAAAGACTTGCAATTCAAGTTGAAGACCATCCTCTCGCCTACGCAACCTTCAAAGGCACAATTCCAGAAGGGAATTATGGAGCAGGAGAAGTTAAAATATGGGACAACGGAAAGTACAAATTAATCTCAAAAGATTCTAAAAAAATTGAATTTGAACTTCACGGAAAAAAACTCAAGGGGAAATACGTTCTTGTAAAAACGCATTACGGAAACAAACCAAATAAGAGTTGGTTGTGGATGAAAATTTAATTTTTAGAAAAAGATTTTTGCATTCCTAAAAAATGAGCTTCTCCAAATAATTTGATATTTTCTAAACTTTTAAGGTGTTTTAAATCGCAATTATCTAAAAATAGATAATATCCATCTTGTGCATGGGAGATTTCGTAATCTCCTAGATGAGTCCTAGCAACTAAGTCATAAGACGTCCCTGATTGATTGTCTCTTGCTGGATGACGCTCCCATTTTAATGTAATTGGCATATGATTTTATGTTTATACCATTTTTAAAAATTATTATTCTAACCAACCACAAAAAACTTTAAAAAACATTTTTTCTTTTTTATTTAACTTAATGTTAGCTTCCATCGGAGGTAAAGAGGGGAAGCTGGCTCGGTTGCGGGATCAAAAACCCGCCGGAGGTTTTTATATGGATGCAAATTTTATTCAAAAGAGGATGGAAGAACTGCAACAAAGCGAAGATATTTCTTCTGCTTTTGGAAAGTTGATTTCAGGAAAATCAGGATACAAGGCAGTTATTGAAAAAAAACAGGTTGTAAAGAAATGCAAAAATTGTTCAACAATTCTTGATGAAATTGAAAAATTCTGTCATGAATGTGGAACAAAAGTTGAGAAAAAATAGGATTTCTAATCGCTCACTTTTGTTCGCTTAATTGCTTCGTGCTAACGCACTCAGTTATAAAACTATGCTATTATGTAAAATCCGCGATAGATAACTCAACTCAACTTTATTCAATAACGATTCTATATCAATATGCGAACTGCACAGCAGTGAGTCAATAAACGAGCTGAAAGCGAGCATTTGCACGAGAGAAATTTAATTCATTAATAACGAGTGCAAGTGTGAGTAGAACGATTACTCTCCCCTCTTTTTCGTAACATCTTCAGGAATTCTATATTCTTCAAACCGAACTTTCTTTTTCTCAATAGCTTCTTTCAAACTTTTTTCAGTCTGAGAAAGTTTTGCTTTTCCTGATTTCACCTCAACAAAAACAACTTCTTCAACATTCTTGTTATCCAATCCTTTGAACGCAACAAAGTCAATCGGTTTTCCTAAAAATCTAACTTCTGTTGGGTTAAATTTGAAATCTGGAAGAAAAGGAGCAAGCTGTTCTGAAAATTGTCCGCTTAAAACAACACGGGATTTCATTATAGCATCTTTTCTATGTCCTGGAAGTTCTCCTTCCCAATATCTATCTCTTTTTATAGTTGCTATTTTATTTCCTATGAAATATCCAAGAGATATCCCTAAAATTAAAATAACCAAAACTATTATTATCGTTGTTAAATCCATTTTATTCTTTATTTATATCTTTTAATTTTCCGAAATTATAAATTTTTTCTTTTCCAATAATGAAACATTCAAAATTTCCAAGTTTTTTGAAAGGGATTATTGAAAAATCTTCACCTAAGAATTTGTCATAATACTCAGTCCCCTCTATAAAAGGGAAAAAACTAGGGACAACAATAATCTTCTTTTTTTTGTAATCTCCTACTAAGAAACATTTGAATTTCTCTTTTTTTATCTTGTTTTTATCCTTCAGCAAAATTGCAGGATGCATGTGTCCCATGACAATTGTTTTTATTCTCTTGTCAAAAATTTCTGGAAAGTTTTTGTTTCCATGAACAAAAGCAATTTCTCCGTCAATAAAATAATCTTGAAATTCATATCCGGAAATAGAGAACTTTTCATGATTCCCTTTAATTAAGATTATATTTTCTCTATCAACAAATCTCTCTAAAAATTCAAGAAAATCCCTCACATCAAAAAGCTCTTGTTTTTGAAAACCAAAAAAATGTTTTACATCCCCCAGCAGGATAATTCTTTTGATTTTATTTTTTTTGGAAATCTCTTTAATTGTTTTCTCAAGATCTTTTTTTGATTGCTCTAATTGGTTAAAAGGAATTATTATTCCTTGCTCTTGCAAAAATCTATCATATCCTAAATGCAAATCTCCGACTGCAAGAATTCCTTTCTCTGGGAAAAATATTGTTTTTGAAATAAGTTTGTATTTTGCTTTCATTTTAAAAATTTCTTGTTTTTACTATTGTAGTTTTTTCTACCACAGTAGTTTCTTTTTTAGAAAAAAAGAAACCCTAGTCCAAGTCTCCATAGTCTCCTTGATAATCAATCATACCTTTTTTGTTTATTTCTTGAACATAATACTTATGCATTCTTTTTAAAAAATCCTGCTTGTCTTCAATTCTCATCAAATCCATGTGTCCCTGTAATAGAAGATTCAGAGAAAAAGGAGAAGGAACTTTAACATAATCCTCGCTGATTTTCACTTTTCCGGTTTTTATCCAATGAATAACTTTTTTTGCATTTTCCAAGTCCATCAAATCTTTAAGAACTTCTCTTTTAGCCTCTTTCAAAATTGGGAAATCTTTGCTTATTTTTTTAACACTTGTGATTAAAAAATGCGTTTTCATTTGTTGTCTTTTTACATTTCTTTTTTCTCCTTTGTAACTTCGTAGAATCATCAGGCTTCTTGTTGCGCAATGTCTGAATCTTTTTTTCAAAATATCTGTTTTCTCAATAGCTTCTTTCAAAATATCTTCAAAATTCTTCTCTGTAATTCCGTCAAAAATATCTTTTTTTAAAAATTCTTCAGACGAGATATAAAATCCTCTATCGCTTATCCCAACCTCAACATCTCTTCTGCTTTTGGAACCAATAACATATGCGACAGCTCTTGACAATGCATCATTAACTCTTCTTCCATACATGCTATTTACAAGAATGTATTTTTTATTGTCTCTTTCATCAACATATTTCTCAATAGTAATCGTATCTAAATCAGGTATTTCTGAGAAATTGTGCTGTTCATAAAAATAATTGTATGCTTGTTCAGCAACTTCATCATTAACATAAAGGAATTTTTTTATAAAATCAATTATTTGTTTTTTTGTCTTTGAATTTTTAAAAAGTTTTTTCATCTCTTTCCTGAATCTGTTTATCTCTAATGCAGAATCAAAACTTAATGGAAGAACTTCTGAGAACCATGAAGGAATTGTTGGGTTTCTGTTTGGAGCAGCACGGACATAAAGATTCATTCCTTTTGTGTATTGATAAACATACTTGCTTCCTCCAAGAACAAAAACATCTCCTCTTTTCATTCTTCCTAAAAATCCCTCATCAATAGCCCCTATCTTTTCAAAACTTCCTGCAAGTTTTACTGTAATAAAAGATTCTTCAGGAATTGTTCCAAGATTTGTTAAATAAATGACTCGTGCAAGTTTTCCCCTTTTTCCGATTTTCTTTTCTTGCTCGTCATACCATATCTTGCTGTAAATCCTGTCTTTTTCAAGATTATATCTACCAGAGAGATAACTTATAACAGAAAAGAAATCTTCTTTTGTAAGTTTTTCATAACAATAACTTTTTCTTATTGTATCTAACAATTCATCAATATCCCAAACTTTGCTTATTGCCATCCCAAAAATTTGCTGAGATAAAACATCTAGACAATTTTGTGGAAATTGTATGTTGTCAATTTTTCCTTCAATCATTTCTTTTTGAATCACACTACATTCAATCAAATCGTCTAAATCAGAAACAATGAATTTTCCTTTTGCAACTTCATGCAACTTGTGTCCTGCTCTTCCAATTCTTTGCAAGGCTCTTGAAGAAGCTTTTGGACTTCCTAGCAAGATAACTAAATCAATAAAACCAATGTCAATTCCAAGCTCAAGACTTGTGGAGCACACAACAACTTTTAGTTCTCCTCTTCTTAATTTTTCTTCAATATCAAATCTATGGTCTTTGCTTAAAGATGAATGGTGCGCTGCAATGTTTGACTCAAAATATCTCAATGGAAATTTATCTTTTAATTTATCAACAACTCTCTCTGTAGCGCTTCTTGTGTTTGTGAAAATCAAAGTCGTCTTGTGTTGTTCTATTAATTTATCAAGCAATTCATAAGTATTTTTATTTAATTCTCCTCCTTCCATAAGATTTTTTACAGGTGTTAAAACTTCTATGTCTATTTTTTTATTGAAAGGCACTTTAGCAATCAATATGCTTCTTTTTTTATCTATTCCGACGAGGAATTTTGCAACTTCTTCCAGAGGTTCTATTGTTGCACTTAACCCGATTTTTACAGGCCAGGTTTTGCTAAGCTCATTCAATCTTTCAAGACTCAAACTTAAATCAACTCCTCTTTTGTTTCCAAGAGAATGAATTTCGTCTATTATGCAGAATTCTACAGAGTTAAAAGCATTTACAAAATTCTTGCTTGTAAGAACAATTGCTAATGATTCAGGAGTGGTTATGAAAATATGGGGAATGTTTTTGGACATTTTTGATTTTTCATATGCAGTTGTGTCTCCTGTTCTTAACCCGACTCTTATTTCCTGCAATTTTATTCCTCTCTCCTTTGCAAGATTATTTATTTCTTCAAGAGGTTCAATAAGATTTTTATGAATATCATTACTCAGGGCTTTCAATGGAGAAGTATAAATTGCATAAACTTTATTTTCCAATTTTTCTTTTTCAGCCAAAATAACAAGATAATTTAATATTGACAAAAAAGAAGTAAGTGTTTTTGTTCCCCCAGTAGGAGCAGAGATAAGAATATTTTTTCTTTTCCAGATATTCATCACACCATATTTTTGAGGTTCTGAAAATTCCTTGAATTTTGAGAAAAACCATTCACTCACAATTGGATGCAGTGTTTTCACTATCGGTGAAGATTCAAATTTTTTCGCCTTGCTTATAGTTGTCATTTAACTTCTTAAAAGAAAAAAATTTATTTATAAATATTCCTTAGTTAGTTCTTAATATATTAAGGCTGATGAATTCATTCCTCAGTCCACTAGTTCTTAATTTGTTAAGGATTGCTTTTCAGCGCTGAAAGGACTGTGGATTCACTCCTCAGTCCACCAATCTAAATCAGGGATGTCTGCTTTAATCCCTCTTGTTTTACAATAACCTCTCGCAAGCAAGTAAAAAATAACTCCTAAGCTTTTCGCGCTTTTGTTATTCCCAATAATTATTTGATTAGTTCCTTTTGGGAAATTGTTTGTATCACAAATCATCAAGACATTCTTTCTTACATTCAGAGTGTCATTCAAAGCATTTCTGTCAAGCCAGGAGTCACAAACAATTGTCAATTCATTCTCAAAAAAATCAGGCAAGTTTGTATTTGTTAAAATTCCTGCAGGATATTTCTTGGTGAAAACTCTAATTCCTGTAAGTTGAGAAAACATTTTTGCAGCTTTCCATCCGGCTTCTCTCTTACAAACAAGAACAACATCTTTTGCATCAAATTTTGACAAATATTCAATTCCTTCTTTTAATTTTTCATCAATTAAGTCAGTGTTAAATATTGCAAGTCCATCTGCTCTTCTTCTGTAAACAAAAGGTTTCATTTGGGGAGTGACAACTTTTGTTCCAAGATAAATTCCTGACTTCACATATTCTTCAAGAGGAATAAGCATATCGCTTTTTTTCTTCGCCTTGACTTGTTCCTTTAACTCTTCAGTTTTTACTTCATCTCCAGAAATCTTCTCTTTGAGTTTTTTAGCCTTTTTCAAAAGTTCCTTTTTTTTCTCCTCAAGACTTTTAGCTTCTTTAGTTCCTTCCAAAGATTCAAGTTCAGCAGCCTTTTCCAATTCTTTTTCAGTTGGCTCTTTTTTGCTCTTTTTATTATTCTTTTCAGGTTTTTTCCCTTCAATTTTCTCTTCTACTTCCTTCACAATTTCCTTTATGGCTTCTTCGCCTTTCTTAACTTCTTCTTTAATTTCGTCAATTATGTCAACCATAAGAATTGAGATGAAAATTAGTTTAAAAAGATTTGGTATTGCTTCATCACAATAATATTTAAATATTTTAGAGAATGGTATTTTTATGGGAGAAAGAAATAATAGGTTAAGAAAATCAGAGAGAATCTTAAACAAAAGATATTATGAATGCGATTCTTCTGGGCATCAAGAACCAGACACAGAGAACAATATTTGCAATTATTGTTACAGAAGATTAGAATACATTTCTTCTATAAATACAACTGAATCTCAACAAGAATCAGATTACAAAACTGGTCTGGACAAGGTGTTAGAAGAATTACATCTTAAGTGATTTTTCAATCTCTATTAATCTCTTAATCTTACTCTCTCTTTCTCTTCCGTCAATTCCGCATTTGAAAAAATCAGCCCCAAACCCAAAAGCCAAGTCAGCCAAGATGCTTTCATCTGTTTCCCCACTTCTGTGGGAGAAAATAATTTTAATCTTTTTTTCCTTTGCTAATTCACAGACTTTTTTAACCTCAAGCAAACTTCCACATTGATTAGGCTTTACAATTATACCGCTTATGCTTTTCATTTTTATTGCTTTGTCAAGCCTTTTGTGACTTGTAACAGTTAAATCATCCCCTACAATTAATCTCTCCGGAAATTTCTTCAACAATTTTGCAAAACTTTCAAAATCCTCTTCTCCAAAAGGATCTTCAATATAAAACAAATTGAAATTTTTTATCAAATTACACAAGTATCCAAATTGTTCTTCAGAATCTCTTTTTAACATTGGATTTTTATAATCATATTTTTTCCTCTTGAAAAAACTTGATGCAGCAACATCTAATCCAATAGGAATTTTAAATTTTGAAAGAATGTCTAAAATTTCTTTTTCATTTAAAGAAGTAATCCAAGCGTTTTCTTCATTTTTCTTTTTCTCAAATTTCTTGTCTGTTCTCTCAAGAATTCTCTCAATTTCTTTCTTTATTGTCTTGTTTTTTTCAAAATTCTCTTTTACAGATTTTAAATTTGGGATAAGCAGAAATTCCTGGAAATCTGGTTTTTTAACAAGTTCAGAATGTTTTCCTCCTCCAACACAATTCCCTACCAACCTGGGAAGTTTTTTTAGATTAGTATTGATTAATTGCCAAATCTCTTTTTTCTGTTCATGAGCCATTGCTTTTAATATAGCGTATTCCAAGGCAATAATTGTATTCCCTCCAACATGTCCTTCCACAATATCTTCCACTCTTTTCAAATCATCAAATTTGTCTAAACTTTCTTCAGAAAAATATTCACTGAATTTTTTAATGGTTTCAATATCTCCTGACAAATTTTTTTTATAAGGCTTGACTTCGTGTTTCCCTGTGGATTTCCCGCTTGGAGCTGACGCAGAAAATTCTCCGACATTTGTCTTAACCGAAACAGAGATAGTTTTTTCTTTTCTTGAATCCAGAACAAATTTAGCATCAACCCCTATCACCTTAACCATTACTGAAAAAATAAGTTTTGCTTTATATAATTAATGTTTGTATTTCCACCATGCAAAATCAATAAGAAAAATTTTATTTTGTTCCCAGCTCCAGATAATATTTTTTTCATGTTCGCTATCTTTTGGAATAAGTCCTATTTTTCTCGCTTTATCTCTCTCTTTATCTGCCATCTCCATTATCTTTTCCAACCATCTTGTTCCCAATTTGCTTTCTGCACATAATTCTGCATATGTCTGCCCTTCAACATACTCCATGGATAATCCTGCTACATCTATTAGACCCCCCCCAATGATTTAACCCCTTTATTTCAAACATTCCTCTTGGTTGTGGAACAGAAATACCTTTTTCATAAAGCAAACTCATTATTTCATATTCTTTTTGAAGAAAATTCATTCCTTCTCTGTAATGTTTTAGATTTCTACCCCTCATGAAAAATTCTTGGGGAATTTTTATCACACTCTCCTCAGAAATTCTATAAACTCTTCCATGGTGTCCAGATCCTATTTGTTTGAAATATTCTGCATAAGGAATTATTTC
>JAUYIO010000074.1 GCA_030688225.1 Nanobdellota archaeon | reverse complement strand
ACTTGGATAGGAGATATTTCTGAATTTTTGAAGGATAGTTCAGGTATTTTTTCTTTTATTGATAGTTATAAAGAAAAAAATCCAGACGCTGATATTAAAAAGGTTCAAAGCTCTATTGAGAAATTATTAGCGATTAAAAATGCACCAATTGGGATGATTGAACTTATTGATGAGCTTGACATAGAAACTGTTACAGAAATATTTGTTCGGATAAACTCCAAGGGTATGGTTCTTTCTCAAGCGGATTTCGCGATGAGTAAAATTGCATCTTATGGAGATTTTGGTGTCAATTTAAGGAAATTGATTGATTATTTTTGCCATCTTGCTATTGAGCCGAAATTTTATAAGCATATCAGCGAAAACGATGCTGAATTTGCCAAAACAGGCTATTTGGAAAAGATCGCTTGGTTGAAAAACGAAAACGATAATCTCTATGATCCTTCATATTCTGATGTAATTAGAGTTTCCTTCATGAAGGAATTTGAACGCGGAAAACTTGAAGACCTTGTCAGTCTACTTTCTGGAAGAAATTTTATAGCTAAAACTTATGAAGAAGAAATCGCAAGTAAATCTTTCAAAAAATTAGAAACAGGAATTCTGTCTTTTGTAAACGAAACTAACTTTGAAAGATTTATTATGATAATAAAATCTGCAGGATTTATAACAAACGCCCTTGTAAAATCTCAGGGCCCAGTCAATTTCAGCTATGCCCTTTTCTTAAAACTTCGCAGTCGGGGGATGTCGTCAGGTAAAGTAGAGAGAGTTGTTCGAAAATGGTATGCGATGTCACTTCTAACCAGACGATATTCCGGTTCGACAGAATCAATTTTTGATGAAGATATTGCAAGGATCAGCACACTCGGCGCAGAAAAGTATTTAGAGAAAATTAAGGAATCTGAACTTTCCGACAATTTCTGGAATTTTACTTTGCCTATGGATCTATCTACAACAAATGTGAATCATCCTGCGTTTCTTTTATTTTTTGCCAGTCAGGTGTATTTCAAAAATAAAGGCTTTTTATCCAAATCTATTTCAGTTAACGACCAAATTCAACACAAGGGAGATATTCATCATATTTTTCCGAAAGATTATTTGCAAAGAAGCAACAGAGGAAGGTCTGACTATAATCAAATTGCCAATTTCGTTTATACCCAGTCTGAGATAAATATTTCTATAGGTAACAAATCACCTAAACAATATTTTGCTGAAATAAAAAAACTCTTCAAAACAAAGATTGAAAAATACGGAAATATAAAAGATATTCAAACGCTTGAGAAAAATATTCGGGCGAATGCTGTTCCACTTTCTGTTATGGAGATGGATATAAACGATTATGATTCGTTTTTGGAAGAGCGCCGGAAATTGATAGCCAAGAAAATAGAGAAATATTATAAGAGTTTGTGAAAAAACGTTTATAAACTCTCACCCCCCGCTCAAGAAATCTTGCTATAATCTTCTTATAATGAGAAAGATTGTCAGGAAAATTAAACTCGTTGCAATAAAGCTTTTTCTGAGGCTTAAGGGTTATATCAGGAAACTTCTTTTTCCCCTTTATCTTTTTCCCATTAAACTTGTTACTTATTCGGCCTATTATTTTCTTAAATTTCTTTTCAAATTATTGTTTGCCTTT
>JAUYIO010000071.1 GCA_030688225.1 Nanobdellota archaeon | reverse complement strand
AAGCATGGAAGGATGTGCATTGTTGATGATAATTTAGATTTTAAAAGAGTTGATTTAAAGATTAAAGATACATTGAATTTTACTTTTTATGTTAATGGAAAAACTCCTGAGCAAGTTGAAAATGAAATCTTGAATAATGTCAAGGATTTTGAAGACAAGATTATATTGTTAAGATTGGAAGGGATATTAGCTTCCGGAAAGCCAGGAGATATTAATTTTAAAAAGATTTTTCACGAATTGAATAAAGCTTACTGCATTTTAAAAAACACTACAAAAGTCTCAAGCAAGGAATTTGAAGAATTTAAAGTTGAAGATGGAGAAGTTGAAGATGTTGAAGCAAATATCATTAAAGAACATTCAGGACAGGTTGAAATCGGATTTGATGAAGAAGAAGCTATGCGTAATTTAATGAAGGTTTTTGATGATGAAAAGCAGGAAGGAGAGAAGAATTATGATTTTGAATTAAGATTGGAGAAGAATGTCGTTAAGACATTGAAGCTGGACAAGGTTTGGGAATAAAATGCTATTAAAGAAAATTAAATTAGAAAATATAAGGAGTTATTTAGATTCTGAAATAGTTTTCCCTGAAGGAAGTACTTTGTTGGCTGGAAACATTGGCTGTGGGAAAAGCACAATTTTATTAGGGATTGATTTTGCTTTGTTTGGCTTGACAAGAGGTATATTGAACGGAAATGCATTGTTAAGAAATGGCAAAGATTTTGGCGGGGTTGAATTAACTTTTGATTTGGATGGAAGAGAAGTTATAATTAAGAGGGGATTAAAAAAGAATTCTACAGGAATAGTTCAAGATACAGGGCATATTATTTTGGATGGAGTTAGAGAAGAAAAAAGTGCGGTTGAATTAAAACAAGCCATCATTGATTTATTAAATTATCCTAAAGATTTACTTACTAAAAGCAAAGGGCTGATTTATAGATACACAGTTTATACCCCACAAGAAGAGATGAAGCAAATTCTTCTTGGAGATAATGAAGTAAGATTAAACACTTTAAGGAAAGTTTTTGGAATTGACAAGTATAAAAGAATACAGGAAAACTCCAAACTATTTTTAGCCAAATTAAGGGAAAAAAGAAAAGAATTAATTGGAAGAATAAGTGATTTAGAAGACAAAAAGAAAGAAAAGTTGTTTAGAGAAGAAGAAAAAGACAATGTTCTAAAACTAATTAACGAAATTATTCCTTTTTATGAAGAGGCTTTAAATAAAACTAATTCAAAGAAAGAAGAAATTAAAATTTTAGAAGATAAAAAGGAATTAAGGAATAATTATGTAA
>JAUYIO010000064.1 GCA_030688225.1 Nanobdellota archaeon | reverse complement strand
GGAAGCAGTTTCTTTCAAAAATTTGATTAAAAAGATAAAGGAGATTCTTAATTCAAACATTGATCCAGTGTTTATTAAAAGAGAAGTTAACTATGTAGAACATGCAAAAGCTGAAACTAGTCTGAATAAAAAATTGTTCAGAGAGACTCCCATAAGTCTTGATGAAGGACTGAGAAAGTTTATAGATTATCTCAAGGCTTCATCATAAATTTTTCTCAGTTGCTCATTTCTTCTCTTTATCGAAAATTTTCCAGAATCAACCATTTTGAAGCTATTTCGACCCATTTTTCTCCTTAGGTTTTTATCTTCTATGAGAATGGATAATTTTTTAACAAGGTCTTTTACCATCTCGGGGTGAATTTTTGCGACATCTTCATTAAATTTTTCATATTTTGGGTCAAATTTCACATATTTATCCCAATGCATTTTTGAATTTATAAGGAATCCATTATGCCCCTCTTGGATTATCTCGGGCATGGCAAACATATTAGTGGCAACAACGGGGAGCCCCACAGACATCGCCTCAATAACAGCTATAGCAAAAGTGTCTACAAGCGTTGGCTGTACATAAATATCTGGCTTGAAAAGAAATTCTTCATAAAATTTCTCTCTTGGAAGGTTCTCCTCTGTAAAAGTTATATTTTTTAGGTTTTTCTGCAAATGTTTTGGAATACTTCCTTTTATCTTTAGATGAATATTGTCATATTTCTTGTTTAGTATCTGAAATGCTTTTAACAAATCGTGTCCTCCTTTTATGTAAAAATCAAGGTCTATAGGGGAAGTTCTACATATAAAGGAAAGAGTGACTTCATCAGACTGTTTTCTTTTTACTTTAGTAGAATGATAAGCAGGATAAACAACCTCTATCTTGTCCTTAAATTTTTTACAATCAATCCATTCTTCTATGTTCTTTTTAGCAGCGTAAGAATAAGGGAGTATCTTTTTACAATAATCAGAAGAAAGATATTTTGAGATTATCATTTTTGCTATTGGTTTTTTTAAAGAATTCCAGTTCATTAATCCAACAAATGAAGCGGCCATTTCCACATCCACAACCCATGGTTTTTTATTTGTCATTAAAACTCCCCGAGTTGAGTGTATAAGGTCAGAATCAACACTGGAATGCATCATCCTTGGAAGCTGAAGAATTCCCTGGACCTTGGTTATTGCTTTTTTTACATATCTCGTGAAAATATCATTATAAGTCGTAT
>JAUYIO010000062.1 GCA_030688225.1 Nanobdellota archaeon | reverse complement strand
AAACAACATCTCCCCAAAAACAAAAATGATTATAATTAACTCACCACATAATCCGACCGGCAGTATAATAAATGAAGCGGATATAAAAATTCTTGAGGAGATAACGAGAAATACCGGTATTTTAATCCTCAGCGATGAGGTTTATGAGCATATTGTTTTTGATGGAGAAAAACATATTAGTTTATCAGTCTCCGAAGAATTGGCAGAAAGGTCTTTTGTAATTTTTTCATTTGGAAAAACATACCATACAACAGGATGGAAGCTTGGTTATTGTACTGCCCCGGAAAACCTGACAAATGAATTGAGGAAGGTGCACCAGTTTGTTGTATTCTCGGTTAATACTCCTTTTCAATATGCATATGCGGATTTCCTGGATAATGAAGAGCACTATTTAAACCTTAACAACTTTTATCAAAAGAAAAGAGACATTGTGTTAAACTTGCTGCACGGTACAGAATTTAACTTTTCTCCTGCCAATGGAACCTACTTTCAGCTTCTGGATTACAGCAAAATTAGTGAGATGAATGACCTGGAATTTGCTGAGCTCCTTACAAAAGAATTCGGGATTGCAGTTATACCTCTCTCCCCTTTCTATTCAAAACTATATAATGATAAAATAATCAGAATCTGTTTTGCAAAAAGAGACGAAGTGCTTGAAGAAGGAATGGACAGGTTGAAGAAAGCGGCAGAAATTATTTTAAACAATAAACCTGTTACTAAATAAAAATGCCCAAAGCCAGGTTAAAAAAGCTTTACGATTTTTATACAAGCGATTTGACAATAAAAGATGTTGAGAAACTTGTTAAGAGAGATGTGCCTGAACTTTATGATTTTTATGTACGGAAAATGCAGAAGCCGGATACATCTAAAAATAAATTCCACGAAACACTCCTCTTTATAAAAAATCTTTTTGTTGAATTCCTTGAACAGTTTACGCCGATAAGAAGGATAATTTTTACATTTTCAATAATAATTTTTATCCTTTCTTATTTGGGCAATAACAGGGAATGGGCTTTAATTTCTTTTT
>JAUYIO010000052.1 GCA_030688225.1 Nanobdellota archaeon | reverse complement strand
TAGGACTTCAAAAATTTTTGAACGGGTATGGTTATTAGTAAAGTTTAAAGATATGAAATCTTTCTTTATTTAATGAAAAGGGTTCCTATTCAAGTTGACCCAAAATTCAAGGAAATGTTGGATAGGATGAGGCATGAATTTTGTATTAAGGAAAAAAAGGAAGTGAGTTTGAGAGAATTTAGCAAGATTCTCTATGAAAAAAATGCTTTTGAAGAAGAAAAACAAACAAAAGAAGAAAAAGAAAAAGCTCTTGGCAATCTTATGAGAAGGTTAAGATAAAATGAAAAACCTAAACAAAAAAGAAGGTCAAATTAAGCTAAAATTCTATGATACCCTACTTTGGATTGCTTTGGGTTCATTTATTTTAACTATCCTTGCCGTTGTAACAGATAGGACAGAAACATTCCTATTGTAAAACCCATCAAGATAAAACTTAATTCTTACATTTATGGATTTAACAAACTACCAATCAAAATAGGAATAAGGGCTTTGGAGATTGCATTTAAGAAACAAGGAAAAGATGTTTTGAATAGAGACTTGCATTTTCACACGCTTAGGCATTCAGGAGCAACCTGGCTATTAAATAAAAAGAAATGGGACATAAGACAAATTCAGAGATTTCTGGGTCACTCAAAACTTGCAACGACGGAGATTTATTCTCATGTTAGCCCACAGGATTTAATTGATTTAGAATGGAAAGATTAACCTTGAAGAGTTAGATTTTTATATTTGTTTTTACCTTATAACTTGAAATGGCAATATGTGACTATTGCAAAGAATCAACTGACGGGCTCCCCCATGTATGCAAATTCTGTGGAAAAGTTCATTGTTCTAAGCATTTGCTACCTGAATCTCATAATTGTTCTGGGTTAGAAAAACTTAAAGAAAGAGGAAAAGTGGTTTGGAAAAATGCTTTTTATCCGGAGAAAGAGACAGTTACAAAGAAGTCACACTCAATGAAAAAACATCCACAAAAAAGTTTTTCAAAAAAAATTAAAGAAAATATTCATTTCAAATGGGATGATTTTTTGTTTTGGTTAAGAAAAAGAACCCATTATGGATACAACTATTCAAAAAGAAAAAAATATCTTTTAAAGATAGTTTTAATCTTATGTCTATCTCTCCTGGGATTATTTTTCTTTTATTCTAGGGCAGACCAATTTAACCAAGTTAGTTTATGGATTTTTAATTTAGGGGGAATTTTGATTTTAACATCCCTATTCTTTGCAATTAAATACGGGTGGAATTTTCTGAAAGAAGCCCATAATTTTTATAAAAGACAAAGAAAATGGATAAAAATAGTCATTGTTTTAATATTGTTAATTCTAATTTGGCAAGGCTTTTCAAATGGACAAATTTTAACAGAAAAAGTAAAAACTACTTATAATGGGATAGAATTTTCTTTATTATCCCCTTTTTCTCTTTCAAAAATTCCGGGATTTAGCGGACAAGAAGTTTCACTACCTTCATTTTTTTCGAAGAATAGCTGTTCTGAAATTGAACAACATGCAAAAAACCAATATCTAAGTTCTGCAAAATATAAGAAAAATTTTTGTGGGGCAATTTGTGGACAACAAAATTTAGAATATCAAAGATATAGTTGCGATAAAGAAAATAAATTTCATTGCTTTTGCAAACAAATAGAAAATGAATAAGAAAGGATTTATTATCATCTGGGATTGGAGGTTCTTTGTATTTGTTGGAGTTTTAGCAGGATTGTATTTTGGTTATACTTCTTTAGTTGATAATGGAATGATAAATGATTTTTTTGGAGAAGATTTAGTTAATCATAAAATAAATTCTCAAACCGAAATTCTCAATTATGGAAGCGGAAAAATTAATTTTGTTGTCTATGGGGGGCTAGATAATTATTTTTCTTCCTTGGATAGGGCTATTTATTACTATGAGGGCGAAGCTCCTCCATCATCAAGAGATTTTATATTAAAAGAAATGAATGACGATTTACAATATCAATCTTTACTTCCTCTTGTTTGGGAAATAAGAAGTAAAGCGAAAAACCCTAAGGATGAGGCAAACATGGCAATAAAATTAGTCCAAAATATCCCTTATGATTATCAAGCATTATCTTCTGCTTATTTGGTTGGGAGATACCCTTACGAGGTTCTATATGATAATAAAGGAGTTTGCGGGGAAAAATCCCAACTCTTAGCATTTTTGTTAAAAGAGCTAGGCTACGGAGTTGTAATTTTTGAGTATCCTTATGAAAATCATCGGGCAGTGGGGATACTCTGTGATAAAGGAAATTATAATACTAATTATTGTTTTATTGAATCCACGGAACTTACACAAGTAGGATTCATACCTCAAGATTATGTCGGGGGAGCAGATATAAGAAATGCCTATCCAGAAATAATCTCGGTAAGTGAGGGGAGAAAATATGGGAAGTAACATATTTACCAAAAAGCGAAAAGGCACCGAAAAAAGTAAACATCTTAATAAAGGGAAAAAGAAGGATTAATTTGTTGTTTTTCGTATAATGGCTCAAAATACGAAATCTTTTAAGGCTGGTTTCCCCTATTTTCTCATGGCAGGAACCTGCAATGACTGTGGAGCTTCCACCTGGGGGAGGTATAGACTTTGCCCAGATTGTAGAAAAGCAAGAAAAAGAAAAGGCAGACATTCTTCTAATGGTAGAAGTTCTGGTTCGGGAGAGAGATGGGTTTGTAATTCCTGCGGTTATGGATGGAGAAGTAAAAAGAGTTTTGGAAACCCCGCAGTTTGTCCACGTTGTAAAGAAAGCGATATAATTCCTCATTCACAAACACCAGAGGGAAAAGCAGAAGCAATTACCAAAAGAGCGATTGTTTTAATTATCCTTTGCGTAACATTCGGTTCTCTATTCTATGCAGTATATACTCATGATATTAAACCATTTAAAGTAAACAATCTTCCTTCTGAAGCAAGTGCCTTAAAAGATTCTTGTTATAATTTGATTAAAGGATATGATAACATAAAAGAAACATCTTATTTTAATAATAAAACTCTTGCAATAAATCATTATCTTGGTCAGGATTTTACAAATGCTGAAGGAATAAACAAAACGCAAAGTTATCTTACTTCAATTTGTAGATTAGAACAGATAAATGCTGATAACGAAGCAATAGTTTATTTTAGGTCTGTATGGTGGCGTTCCCCTTTAGTTTGCACTGCGAACGGATTATTTAACTCTCCATGTGCAAATGACGTTAATGATAAACCCTAAATATTTAATAAAATGGATAAATATAAAAGTCAAGGAGAAGAAGTAATCGCAGAAATTCTCACAAAGTATCATATTGATTTTGTCTATGAATATCCTTTGCTTATTAAAGAACAAAAGGAAAATGATACTGAAAAGCTAAGAATATGGTATCCTGACTTCTGGTTACCAAAATATTCCATAATAATTGAATATTTCGGGATGGATGATAATCCCTCTTACCATAAAGGAAAGCAAGCAAAGTGGGACGCCTACAAGAAATTAGATATGGATTGTATCCCTGTTTACCCAAAAACAATTCAAGGAGACCTGAAATCATACCTTCTAATTAACATTAAAAAATTGATAAATGAAAAAGTAAGACACTTTGAAAATAGGAATAAATAAAAATGAAAAGAGAAACCATCGGAGAAGCAATTGTTGAAACTCTTTATTATGTTTTGTTATTTATTGGTTCTTTTTCGATTGTAGAAGGTATAAATCCTTTTGATTTCAATCCATTGGAGGTAACACATGGTGCTTTTGTGCTTGGAGGAATTACTTTAATCCTCTGTGCCGTCTTATTAAAGATTTTTCAAAAAGAAGGGTCAAAGTAATCATTATGAATCATACCACTCCAAACTCAATTAATGAAGATGTTTTAGAATTCTGTAAGGAAATAAATACTTCAGAGGAACCTTTTTTTGTTGAAGTAGTTCCTTATGAAAAATCTGAATTTCAAGAATGTTTTTCAAATGTAGAAGATTATATTAAAAAATTTGGAGGGAAAATGCAAATAGGTTGGACAATTTGGGAGATTCCAAAAAAATTCATGGAAGCAGAATTTCATGCAATTTGGGTAAGAGAAGATGGAGCATATATGGACATAAGTCCAAAACCAGATGGAGAAAAAAAGATTTTGTTTCTTAAGGATAGTGAGAATAAATTTAAGGGTAAACCTGTAAACAATATCAGAAAGGCATTGGTGGATACTATAGAAATAAGAGCCATAATTGTAAGAGGAGATAAATTCTTTGAACTTCAGAGTAAATACTTTGATGGTTCTAAAAGTAAAATCCCCTCATTTGAGATGAAGAAATTGGAGGATTTTATGGAGGAATTTCTTTCTGCCGAAATCAAAAAAGACAAATTGGCTGGAAAGATAAAAATAGGAAGAAATGAGCTTTGTCCCTGTGATAGTGGGAAAAAATATAAAAAATGCTGTATGTCCTTAATAAAAAGGAATAATTAAAGAACCTAAATTATTAATAATAAAATGAAAAGGGAGAAAAGGAATTTTTTTAGAAAGTTAAATGGAAGAGTTAGGAAAAGTAGGAGAAAATCTATAAGATTATATAGAAATATTGTTGCAGTGATTATCACAGGAGTTGCTATTGGAAGTTTTCTTCCAAATTTTTTAGCACTTACCTCTTCAAATTGGCTTTTATGGGGGGGTATTAATCTTATTTTTACATTCTCTCTTTTAATTGTATTTTATTTTACAGGAAGATGGGCGATTAGGATTGCAATAAAAGATACCTCTGAAGATGGGGGTTACCACAAAAATTTCATAACAGGCTTAATGGCTTCTATTTATGTGAGTTTATTGTTAATATCTAACTCTCTCTGGAGGGGAATTTTGATTTCAGCTTCAGTAATTGCACTGATTATTTTACTTTATTTTTTTACCTTGCCCCGAAAAAAGAAATAATTAAAAACCTTAATTCCTTCTGTTAAATATGGTAGTTCCAAACATAAATGAACTTCTTTATGGAAAACCTAAACACAAAAGACAACCCGTCTCCAGTTCTCAAAAAAAGACAATTCTTTTTAGGCAAGGTGGAAGATGTGCAAATCCGAAATGTAGAAGAATTTTAACGGCTTCTGTTCATTACGACCATATAAAAGAGGTTAGTAAGGGGGGAAAATCTACTACAAATAATTTAAGAGCTTTTTGCGCTTCCTGTCATCAAGAAAGGCACATTTTGGATAAAGCAAAAGAGATGGATAAAAAGAGAAAAAACAATAAAAAGCCTAATCCCTTAATCCCTAGCTTTAAGGATTTGATGGGAAAATATTAAAATCCTTGAGCCAGACAAATATTCTCGAAAAAATAGAAAATAAAAATAAACGGAAAAAATGAAAAAGAGAGAACAAAGCATTGATTTAAACAAAGAAAGTGTAAAACTTGTTATTGAGGGTCGATATAAAGAGGCGTTAGAATTTCTTAATAAAGCAATAAAATTAACCCCCCATATTCCACAACATTGGAACAACAAGGGTATAGTTCTTGAAAAATTAGGTAGAAATAAGGAGGCACTTAAATGTTTTAAGACAGCTGAAAAAATAAATCGTAAAACAGTATTTCATTGGCAGGATTTAGGTAGAGAATATCTTCATAACGGAGAAGAAAATTTAGCAATAGATGCTTTTGATAATGCATTAAAAGTGGATAAGTATTATACGGGAAAAAGAGATTATGATTATAATAATAAAATCATGAATCTCCTATTTTACAAAGCTATGGCTTTAGGTGAATTAAAAAGATTTGAGGAAGCAATAAATTGTATGGATGATGCATTAAAAATAAATCCAGGAAATAAAATCATTTTAAGTACAAAGGAATCAATTCTTAAAGATTTGAAAAAAACAAAAAAATGAAAAAACTAACTAAAGAAAAGAAAAAGAAATACTTAGAGGTTGGAATCGGGATTTTTTTAGCAATCCTTCTTATAATTCTTTTTGGTTTTAGTGGTTTTAT
>JAUYIO010000039.1 GCA_030688225.1 Nanobdellota archaeon | reverse complement strand
CAAATCAAATTATAACTGGAGATGAAAAAAAGGCAAGTGAATTTTATAAAAAAGCTCTTAAAGATAATCAGGAAGGAATTATGATGAAAAATCTTAAGGCTCCTTACAAGCCGGGGAGAAGAGTTGGGAACATGTTGAAGATTAAACCAGAAGAGAGAGATTTGGATTTGGTAATTACTGGTGCAGAATACGGAGCTGGAAAAAGAATGGGATGGATGTCAAGTTTTATTTTGTCGTGTAGAAAAGGAAATAAATTTTTAGAGATTGGAAAAATGGGAACAGGAATTGGAGAAAAGGAAAATGAGAATAATAAAGTCACTTTTAAAGAACTGACTGAAAAATTAAAACCTTTTATTACCGAGGAGAAAGGAAAAAAAGTTAAAATAAAGCCAAAGATAATAGTCTCTGTTACTTATCAAGAAATTCAGAGATCTCCAAATTATAATTCTGGATGGGCTTTAAGATTTCCAAGATTTACAGCTTTAAGGCCTGACAAACCTCTTTCAGAAATAACTTCTCTTGAAGAAATTGAAAAAGATTTTGAACATCAGAAGAGGAATTGGAGGTATGGTTAATTGTCCATAATGTGATATTCTCTAGATCTTTTTTGGATTACTCTTGTTGTTTTATCTAATTGAGTAAAATCTTTCACAGGGGCGGATTCTTCAACAATAATATCATTTAGATGCTCATGCAGACGATATAATTTTATTTCTCCCCTATTATTAACTTCAATTAAATCTCCGTGATGATTTGGGATTACATTTGTGATTTTGTATTTTCTCCCATTTTCAAAATATGCTTCTCTTCCAATTAAAGTTTGTCCCAATGTTTTCATCATTTTATTTTTCAAATAGGTTCGTCATCCAAATGATATTTTAATCCAAAGTTCCCATTGAGTCCGCCTTCATATTCTGCATGCATTTCTCCTTTACCAATGTCAATTCTTATTATTATGTATTCTTTTCCGTTATGTCTATCAATGTATCTCTTACCTTTCATATTTTTACAGGATTCTATTAATTCTTCTGACAATGTCATTAATTCTTTCTTATTTTTTCCTATTTAAAGATTTGTATTTTTCAATTCAGTATCGTCAATACCTTTATAAATGAAATTTTTCTAAATAATATATGTCTGCAGGAAAAAGCACTTATAAAATTCAGAATATTGTTGCAACTGCCTCTTTAGAGAAACCTGTTCCTCTGACAAAACTTGCAAAGACTCAACCTAATACTGAATATAATCCTAAGACTTTTCCAGGTTTGGTTTTGAGAATTAAAGAACCTAAATCAGCTGTTCTTGTTTTCTCTTCGGGAAATCTTGTCTGCACAGGGACAAAATCGGTTCAACAAGTAAGACAAGTTATTCAGGCTGTGATAAAACAATTGAGAAAAATAAATGTTAATGTTACTGCAAAGCCAAAAATCACTGTTCAAAATATTGTTGCTTCTGGAACAATTGAACTTAAACTTAATTTGAATTTCTTGGCTTTGGAAATGGAAAATACAGAATATGAGCCAGAGCAGTTTCCTGGTTTGGTTTATAAATTGATAGAACCTAATGCTACTTTTTTATTGTTCAGCAATGGGAAGCTTGTTTGCACAGGAACAAAAAACAAACAGCAACTTGAGGAAAGCATGGCAGAGCTTTTGAAGAATGTTAAGGCTGCTTTGAAGAATTATAAGAAGTGAAAATGAAAAAAGAGTTAATTATAGGAATAATTCTTTCTGTTATATTGGTAATTTTGATAATTTTTATAAATCCTTTAAAAGAGGGATTGTCTGAAGAAAAAATTTTAGAATCAATAAAATCAGAAGTTAATGACTATTGTGAGAGAATTGAAGAAAAAGCATTTGTTTCTCATTGTGCTACTTGTAAAATAGAGGAATATAAACTTGTTAAGAATTTTTCTAAAACTGCCAATTTTATGGTTGAATATATGATAAATAAAGAAGACAAAAATTATGTAATAGACATGAAAATTGGAGTCATATTTGGATGGAACACAAGAAATGGAATGTTAGAAGCTTCAATAATTCTTGATGAAGAAGGGAATGTTATTGAGAGAAATTTTGTAGAAAATACTTGTGATTTGGTATAATTCAAATAGATAATTTCACCCCTTTGCTATAATCATTTCTTTCTAAAACCTATCTTCTAATTAACATAAAATTATAAAAAGAAACTATATATTTTCTAAATATGGCAGAAGAGGGGTTGTTAAAAAAAGAAGCGAAACAGATTCGGCCTAAGATGGAGGATCTGATTATAGAGGCGAAGGGTTTTTTTGATTTTTATAAAAAAGATTTAGGGCAGTCTATTCGTAAAGGAGGGAATGTTGTTTATCTTGATTTTATGAAACTTACAGAATTCTCAAGTAGGCTTTCTGATGAAATTCTTTCACACCCTGAAGAAACTTTAAGATTGATTGAACTTGCGATTGAAGAGTCTGGTTTTATGAAAGATGTTAGAGTTAGATTGTTTGATCTTCCAAAAAGTCAGGAAATAAAAGTGAGAAATATTCGTTCTAAACATTTGAATGAGATGATTGTTATAGAGGGAATAATCAGGCAGTCTTCAGATGTGAGGCCACAGGTTGTGAATGCGAAATTTGAATGTCCAAGTTGCGGAACTGTTATCTCTGTTTTGCAGATTGAAAAAAAATTCCACGAACCTTCACGTTGTTCTTGTGGTAGAAGAGGAGGATTTAAATTATTGAGCAAAGAAATGGTTGATACTCAAAGACTTGTTCTTGAAGAATCTCCAGAATCTCTTTCGGGTGGAGAACAGCCAAAGAGAATAAATGTTTTTGTTAAGGAAGATTTGGTTGAACCGAAAATGGAAGAAAAGACAACTCCTGGAAGCAGAATAAAAGTTATTGGAATTCTGAAAGAAGTCCCTGTTCCATTAAGCACTGGTGGTTTATCAACAAGATTTGAACTTGCAGTAGAAGTTAATAATTTAATTCCTATGGAAGAAACTTTTGAAGAATTAGATATAAGTGACGAAGATGAGAAAAAGATTATTGAACTGTCAAAAGATCCACATATTTTTGAAAATCTTGCAAGTAGTATTGCTCCAAGTATCTGGGGTTATGAAGAAATAAAAGGCTCTCTTGTTCTGCAATTATTTAGTGGGGTTAAAAAAACCCATACTGACGGGCAAAAAAGTAGAGGAGACATTCATATTTTGTTGATAGGAGATCCTGGTGTTGCAAAGAGTGTTACACTGAATTTCATGGCAAATATTTCTCCAAAAGGAAGATATGTTGTTGGTAAATCTGCATCAGGAGCAGGACTTACAGCGACGGTTGTGAGAGATGAATATTTGAGAGGTTGGAGCTTGGAAGCAGGTGCAATGGTTCTTGCAAATAAAGGATTAGTTTGCATTGATGAACTTGAGAAAATGGATCCTAATGATAGAAGTGCGATGCATGAAGCAATGGAGCAGCAAACAATAACTGTTTCAAAAGCAAATGTTCAGGCGACTTTGAGAGCAGAGACAAGTGTTCTTGCAGCTGCGAACCCTAAGTTTGGAAGATTTGATCCTTATCAACCAATTGCGCAGCAGATTGATTTGCCTCCAACATTGATTAATCGTTTTGATGTTATTTTTACTTTGAGAGATTTGCCGAATAAATCAAAAGATGAAAGAATTGCAGAACATGTTTTGTTTGAACATCAAAGAGAGGGAGAATCAATGAAAATTCCGAGAGAACTTTTCAGGAAATATGTTGCTTATGCAAAACAAAGGATAAGACCTGTTCTTAGTGATGAAGCTGTTGAAACTATCAAGAGATTTTATGTTGACTTGAGAAATAAACCTGTTGCATCTGAAAGCATTGTAAGGCCAATTCCAATTTCTGCAAGGCAATTGCAAGCTTTGATAAGAATGTCAGAAGCATCTGCAAAGTTGAGACTGAGTAATGTTGTTTCAAAAGAAGATGCAAAAAGATCTATTGATTTAATGAAATATTATTTGATGCAAGTTGGTTATGATTATGAATCCAAGACAATTGACATAGACAGGATTTCAACAGGGATTGCAACGTCGCAGAGGAATAAAATCATTACAGTAAGAGAAGTAATAATCGGGCTTGAAGATAAGATTGGAAAATTAATTCCTGTGGAAGAAATTGAAAAAGAGCTTGAAGGAAAACTTGGAAAAGAAGAAATTGAAGATGCAATAATTAAATTAAACTCTTCTGGAGATATTTTCAGACCAAGGAAGGGTTATGTTCAGAGGACATGAAAGTCGCTTTAATTGGAACACATGGGACAGGAAAGACTGTGGTTGTCCATGATTTGGTTGCACAGTTAAAAAAATTAAATTTGAATGTGGAATTTTTAGGAGAGACTGTGAGGAATTGTCCTTTCCCGATAAATGAACAAGCAACAAAGCAAACTCAGGAATGGATAATGTATAACCAATATGTGAATGAAATGGTTCTTGAGGATAGATGCAGACTATTAATTTGTGATAGGAGCATTTTAGATGGTTATGTTTATTACACAAGTCTTTTTGAAGAAAATAGTCTTTTAGAATTATTTGTTGTTGAGAAGATAAAAACTTATAAACATCTTTTCAGAATTCCTATTAAGGAAGGATATTTGGTAGATGATGGTGTGCGCTCAACAAAACCCGAATTTCAAAAAAGAGTGGATGAGCAATTTGATTATCTTTTAGATAAATTAAAAATTCCTTTTCACAATTACGAAAGATTAAGCAAAACAATGGAGATAATAATTTCAGATGCCTGAAGAAAATCAATTCAAACGAAATGTTGCATACAAATTAAGAATCGGAGATATCCTCGCAGGGAAGCCGAACATGAACGGAGAGAAATTTTTATTTTTGGAATTAAGTGGGAAGAATATAGTAAGGGTGAATGTTATCGGGAATATTGTTGATAAATTTGAAAGGGAAGGTGAGAGGAAATTTTCTTCATTTACTCTTGATGATGGCTCTGGGCAAATAAAATTAAGGGCTTTTGGTGATGATGTTGAAATATTTGGAGAGGTGAATCAAGGAGAAACACTTGTTGTTATAGGTGTTTTGAGATATTGGAATAATGAAATTTATATTTCTCCCGAGATTATGAAAATTGTTGACCCAAAATATCTTCTTGTGAGAAAACTTGAAATTGAAAAACAAAAAGGACAGAATTCAGAAGTTCCTGCAAAAGAGCAGATGGTTGCTGTCAAAGATAAGATTCTTGGAGCTATAAAAAGCGCTGAAGAAGATTCTGGAATTGAGGTTGATAAACTTGTAATGATTTTGAGAGATATTTCTCCTGTGATAATTAAACAGGAAATTCAGAAATTTTTAGAAGAGGGAATTATTTTTGAACCTCGTCCTGGAATGGTGAAATATTTGGGGTGATATATATTTCTTGATATAATTAATTTTAAATAGACTTTATTAATGGGTTAGGTATGTATAAAATTGATTTTGAATATAACAATGAAGATGATGCTCTTTTGCCTCCTTTAATGGAAACAATTATCACGCACTCTTCTAAGTTAGTAGGGGAAGTTATGAAGGAAGATGTAGAGCCTTTTAGTACAGTTTATAATAAATTATATGAGGCAGAAGGAGAAGGAGCAGTTTTATACAGACAATTTATGAATTTGTCTGGAGCAACTAATGGGAAAGTTGAAATTCTTCTTTTGGGATTTGATGAGAGAAAATGTGAAAGGTTTGTGGAGTTGAAAAAATCTTTAGAAGGAATTATGAAAGAGAAGGGGGCAGTTACAGAAGAAAATTTAGATTCTATTAGAGAAAAATATGGACTTCCTCGTACTTTTTTAGAATCTCTTATGTATAGTAGGTGATTATCTTTTTTTCCCAGAAAATTTTCTATTGAAATAATATGCAAGCCAGATTAATACTATCAATCCTACTAAAGATAATATGAATTTAAGCCAGTCGTCTGCAAATCTCCAAAAACCAGTTACCCCCCAGAGAATTGTTCCGACTCCTCCACCCATTAGTCCTGCTCCGACAGCTTCAAGTCCGAAAACAATTGCGCCGAGAGCAATAATCGCAATTCCAATTGGGAGAGTTATCAGGAAAAGATTTCTTGAATATTTTTCATTTGCTGTTTCATATTCCTGTCTGCAAGTGTAATCTCTGTCGCAATATCCTTCAATTGTTTCTCCGTTGACAGGTTTAGGAATTTCTCCATAAGAATTCCACATTCCACCAATTTCTTCACATCTTTCTTGTGTTTCAATTATTTCTTGTGTTCTATAATCTCCACAAAAATCTTCATATTTTGGTTCTTCGTAAAAAGTGCTAACTCCGTAAACCACAACTGAAATTGTTAGGATTATTATTGCAATTCCGATAACTAAATTTTTCAAAGACATAATTGAATAAAATTGTCAAGGATTATAAAGGTTTTTGTTATTTTTGTTTATAGATTCTAATCAAAGAATTTACGAATTTTCTTTGAAAAAATAGATATAACTTCTAAGATTAACAATAGACTAAAAAATGCAATTACCACAAGGAGAATCTTATCTTGGTTTAGAGAATATAATCTAAAAACACTAATTAAAGTTAGAATTGTGAAGAATAATAAAAATAAAATCTTATTTTTATCTTTCATAATCTATTGATACATAAAACATTTATAAACTTAGTGAAATAAGTTTTTTTATGGAATATGAAAAATTATTGGACGAGGCGTATAAGGAGATTAAACAACCTGAGAATGTTAAAGGTAGTCAGAGATTTGAGATTCCTAAGATTGAAGGACATATTGAAGGGAAGAAAACAATATTGACTAATTTTTTTCAGATTGTATCACACATTAGAAGAAATCCTGAACATTTTCAAAAATTTATGTTGAAAGAGCTTGCAGCTTCTGGGCAGAGAGAGGGAGACAGACTTGTTTTGAATATTAAGGTTCCTTCTGGAAAAATAAATCAAAAGATTGAAGAATACGTTAAGGAATTTGTTTTGTGCAAAGAATGTGGGAAACCAGATACTGAACTGATTAAAGAAAATAGACTGACTTTTATTCATTGTCTTGCTTGCGGTGCTAAACATTCTGTGAGGGGGAAAATCTAAATCTTTAAAAGGGGGATTTTCTTTAGAAAATTACTAAATATTTCAAGGAGGTTAAAAATGGTTGAAGCTTATTGTGTCAAATGCAAAAAAAAGGGACAAAAAATGAAAGAGGCTATGATGACTCAGACTTCAAGAGGAGGCTACATGGCAAAGGGGAAGTGTCCTGATTGTGGGACATCTATGTGTGCTATGATGTCTAAAGAAAATGCAGAAAAAGCTATGAAGTCTGGCGAAGCTAAGAAAGCTTTTTAAATTTCTTTTTTTCTTTTTTATTATGTTTATTAAAATTCATAAATCATATAGAGATGTAGTTGCTGTTTGTGATTCTGACATTGTTGGAAAAAATTTTGAATCTGAAGATGGGAAATTCCAATTAGATGTTAAAGAAAATTTTTTCAAAGGAGAAGAATTTTCAGAAGAAGAGACTATTAAAATTATGAAGAAAATGTCTGTAGAGGATGCTACGTTTAATATTATTGGGGAAAATTCTGTGAATGCTGGTTTGAAAGCAGAGATTATTTCTCAAGAAGGAATTAAGGAAATTCAGGGAATTCCGTTTGCTTTGGTTTTGATGTAAAGGTTTAAAAATTTCTTCGGGTTTTAGAGAATAATGGATTATAACTTTAAGGAAGTTGAAAATAAATTAAAGAAACTCTGGGAAAAAGAAAAGATTTTTAGAACTAATTTAAACAGGAAAACAGGTTATTCTATTGACACTCCTCCTCCAACAGTTTCTGGGAAAATGCATATTGGGCATGCCTTTTCATATTCTCAACAAGATTTTATTGCAAGATTTAGGAGAATGCTTGCCGCACAAAAAAAAGAGAATATTTTTTATCCTTTTGGAACAGATGATAATGGACTTCCAACAGAGAGGTTAGTTGAAAAATTAAACAATGTTAAAAGTAAAGATATGTCAAGAGCAGAATTTATTGAACTTTGCCTTAAAACTATCAAAAAAATTACCCCTGATTTTATGCAGGACTGGAAAGATTTAGGAATGTCTTGTGATTTTGAAAAAATTTATTCAACTATTGATGATAATTCAAGGAAAATCTCTCAAAAATCTTTTATTGAACTTTTTAAGAAGAAAGAAATTTATAAAAAAGAATTCCCCACGATTTGGTGTCCTGAATGTCAGACCTCAATTGCACAGGCAGAATTAGAAGATAAAAGTGAGAAAAGTTTATTTTCAACATTAAATTTTTCCTGCGATGGAAAGGATTTGTTAATTGCCACAACACGTCCTGAATTGCTTGGCGCTTGCGTAGCTGTTTTTGTTAATCCTCTTGATAAAAGATATAAAAAAATAATTGGGAAAAAGGCAAAAGTTCCTTTATTCAATTTTGAAGTTCCAATTCTTGCAGATAAATCAGCTGAAATTGAAAAAGGAACAGGTGTTTTGATGATTTGTTCTTATGGTGACAAGTTTGATGTAGAAGCTATTAATAGGCATAAACTTACTCCAAGATTGATTTTAAACAAACAAGGCAAAATTTCTGAGGGAAAGTATTCTGAATTGAAAGTTAAAGAAGCAAGAAAAAAAATATTAGAAGATTTGAGAAAAGATGATTTGATTAATGAACAAAAAGAGATTGAGCATATTGTAAATGTTCATGATAAATGTGGGACTGCGATTGAATTTATCACAACAGAGCAATGGTTTATTAAAATTCTTGATAAAAAAAAGAAATTTGTTGAGTTGGGGAAAAAAATTAATTGGTATCCTAAATTCATGTTTAAGCGATATGAAAATTGGGTGAATGGTTTAGAATGGGATTGGAACATCTCTCGTGAGAGGCATTTTGGAATTCCTATTCCTGTTTGGGAATGTAGCAAATGTAATGAGGTTATTTTACCCCTTGAAAAAGAACTTCCTGTTGATCCTCTACAAACAAAAAAGAAATGTTCCAAATGCAATTCCCTTGCAGAACCTGAAGAAAAAGTTTTAGATACTTGGGCAACTTCTTCTCTTACTCCTCAAATAGCTTCATCTTTATTTGGAAATAAAGTTAATATTCCTTTCTCTTTGAGACCAAATGCTCATGATATAATCAGGACTTGGGCATTTTACACTATTGTAAAGGGTTACTTACACGAAGGTAAAATTCCTTGGAAAGATATTGTTATTTCAGGGGTTGTTTCTCTTGGTGGAGAAAAAATGTCAAAATCAAAAGGAAACGTTGTTGAACCAAAAGACATTTTAGAAAAATATGGTGCAGATGCTTTGAGATTTTGGGCTTCTGGTTCTAAGTTAGGAAATGATTTGGATTATCTTGAAAATGATTTAATTGCAGGAAAAAGATTTGTGAATAAATTGATTAATGCTTCTAAGTTTATTTTTATGAATTTAAGAAATTATAAACCAAAAAAAGTTAAATTAATCAACCTTGATGAGTTATTCTTATCTGAAATTAATAACTTAATAGAAACGGTAACAGAGAATTTTGAGAAATATGAATATTCTCGGGCAAAATCAGAAATTGAAAATTTCTTCTGGAATGATTTCTGTAGTAATTATCTTGAAATGGTTAAGTGGAGAGTCTATAACGGTTCTAAGGGGGAAAAGGAATCTGCATTATTTACTCTTTATAATTCTCTGCTCGTTCTTTTGAAATTAATTTCTCCAATAACTCCTTTTGTTACAGAAGAAATTTATCAAAATTATTTTAGGAAAAATGAAAAAGAGAAAAGTATACACCTCTGTGAATGGCCAAGAAAAATTACTGTGAAGAATAATAAGAAAATGTTTTCTAAGATTATGAACTTCAATTCAGAAGTTTGGAAGATTAAGAAAGAAAGAGGAATTAGTTTAAGAGATGAAATTAAAATCAAGATTCCGAAAGAATTGGAAGATTATAAAAAGGATTTAATCGCTATGCATAATATAAAATTTTGATTACAATAATGTCCTTAATTTTTTATGAATTGCTTCATAAAAGCATTCTTCTCTTTTTGTTAATCCATAACTATTTCTCAGGGAATTTATGTTTTTTATAAAGTCCTTAAATGTTTTTTCTTCTTTTAATTCTAAAAGTTTTTCTATTTTTCCATAATCTAAAAAAGATTTGCCTTCAAAAATAGGCATATTTCTGTAATTAAAGATACTTATCCTGCTTGTAAAATTTTCTGGAAGAGAACTTCTAATTATATCCCTACTTATTGTATCTTGATCATAAATTATGCTTATCAAATTAGGTTGTACCTTATCTTTTTCATTGAAATTCATTAAATCCATTACGTTCATCATAAACGATTCTATTTGGTTCAAAATCTCCATACCCTCTTCATTAGGGCTTTCTTGATAAACTCCAACAAATTTTGGAACTAATATCAAAGGAGCATTTCTTGAAGAGCAGTATAAATCTTCCACTGTTTCAACTTCTTCCCCTTCACCAGCAAGTATTTCATTCAGGCTCCCTAATCTCAAGATATATGTATTTTCCATTTCTTTCTCATAAATTAAATCTTTAAAAGATTATCGGTTTATTTTGAAATCTTCCCACCAATTTTATAAACTATCTCTTTCTTTGTTAATTATGGCAATGACTAAGAATGAGCTTGAAGAAGTTCTTGAAGAACTTGAGCAGTATAAAGGAAGGCAGACAGAATTGATTAGTGTTTATGTTCCTTCAGGGTATGATGTGAATTCTGTTCAGAAGCAGTTGGAAGCAGAAAGAGCGACTGCTAAGAATATTAAATCTGCGTCAACAAAAAAGAATGTTGTTGATGCTCTTGATAAAATTGTTCGGTTTTTGAAGACTTTCAAAAAAACTCCTGAAAATGGGCTTGCAGTTTTTTGTGGGAATATTTCTGGAGTCCCTGGAGAAAGTGATTTGAGATTATGGGACATTGAACCTCCCACGCCCTTGAAAAACAGATTATACAGATGCGACAAAGAATTTGTTTTAGATTCTCTGAAAGAAATGCTTGAAGTTGACGAGGTTTTTGGTTTGCTTGTTATGGACAGAAAAGAAGCAACTATTGGTTTGCTTGAAGGAAAGAGAATTGAGTGTTTGCAGAAAATGACTTCTGGAATTCCGAGCAAAGTAAGAGCTGGAGGGCAGTCAAGTCAGAGGTTTCATAGGATTACAGAAGGGTTAACAAAAGATTTTTACAAAAGAATTGCAGAAGAAATGAAAAATATCTTTTTTGAAATGCCAAAACTTAAAGGAATTCTTGTTGGGGGCCCGATTCCTACGAAGGACGAATTTATTGAAGGAGAATATATGACAACTCAATTAAGAGACAAGGTTATTGGGAGAATTGATATTGGCGATACTGATGAATCTGGATTGAAAGAACTGGTGGAGAAGTCAAGAGATATTCTTGCGAGCCAGGAAATAATGAAAGAGAAAAAACTCATGGAGAAATTCTTTGAAACTCTTGGCGAGAAAAGAGAATTGTCTGCATTAGGAGAAGAACAAACCAAGAAAGCTCTGCAATATGGAGCTGTAAAAACTTTGTTTTTATCTAAAGATTCTGACAAAAAGATTGTGAAAGAACTTAAAGAAATGGCGATTAATACTGGTTCTGAGATTGAGATAATTTCCAATGAAACAGAAGAAGGACAGCAGTTTAAGAATCTCGGAGGGATGGGAGCTATTTTAAGGTATAAGATTTAGTTACAAGAAGATTTATTTAGTGAAACCCAAAATTTATTATATCTATTCTTCGTGCAAGAAAAATGAGAAAGGATTTATTTATAAACTTAATTGGAATAATTTTAATTATTGTTGGAATCTACCGTCTTCTTCAGATAATCTATATTGCAGAAGATTTTCCACGCTATTTCTGGCTTTGCAATTCTTCTCCTCTTATTGCAGGCTTTGCAATTTTATTTAGAAGTTCTTTTGTATTAATTGGAGAATTTTCAATTATCTTTATTCCACAATTTTTATGGAGTTTAGACTTTTTTTATTTTCTCTTTACAAAAAATTTCCCAATAGGGAGTTCTATGTATGTTTTGAATGAAACTCTTCTTTCACAAATTGCTTCAATAAGTGTTCATTTCCTTGTTTTGCCTTTGTCATTAACGGCTATTTTTTTGATTGGAAAAGAGAGTAAGCGTGCTTGGAAATTTTCATTTGTTCTTTTTTCAATTTTAATCCCCATTATATTGTATTATGGACGGGAGTATAATCTTAATTTCTTTTTTCAACATAATCTTGGTTTTTTACCGATTATCTCCTTTTATTCTGTAATTTTCCCAATATTTTATATCCTTCTTGTTGTCTTCCCAGTTAATTTATTAATTAATTTTTTGATAAGAAAATTTAAAAAGTAGCTTAAGATTGATTTTTAAGATTAGGCTAGTTTTGGATTTTGAGAACCTTCGCAATGATAAACTTTTCGGGTATATTGGTTTAATCTGCCTTTTAGTTCAAGATTATTTTTTTTAATTAATTCTATATTGTTTTGCGAAATTTTTAACTGTGGAGCTTTAAACATTTTTGGTTTGAATCCAAAGCATTTTTCAAAAATGTCTATCCCTTCTTGGATGTATTCTTGATTCCTGTCTGTTTCAAATTCGTGATATTCATGAGTTACTCCGTGCATTCCTATTGTTTTGTTCAAAGATAAGATATATTTACACCATTCTTTATTTTCTGAAGCAGGTTTATTGTTGAATTTTGGAATTACCCATAAAATATCTGGATTGTATCTTTCTATTTCCTCGCAAGAAATTTCTGGAGAAACATCGTCTATCTCTTTTGGGCTTAAAGCCCTTATTATTGCTAAAAGTAAAAAAATCACAACTATAATTATTGCAATTATAATTATTTTGTTCATGAAAGTAAAAAGATTCTGAGGTTAAATATTTGTTGATGTATTCAAAACCTTTAAAATATTGGTTAGTTTTCTTAAAATATGAGAAGTGATACAATAAAAGAAATTGATGAGGAAACTGAAAAAGAGAATTTGAAAAAACTTGAAGCTGTGTTTTTCGTGTCAGGGAGATTTTTGAATATGCAGGATTTGATTTCTCTTAGTGATTTGAATCCTATTATAATAAAAGAATTAATTGAGAAGCTTAGAGAAAAATATCGTGAGGCTGATTCTGCAATTGAGATTGTTGAAAAAAATGGCTTGTGGAAGATGGATGTCAAACAGGAATATTCTGGAATAATTAATAAGATTGCTACGGGAAGTGCTGAATTTTCAAAGGCAGAGCAGGAAACACTTGCAATTATTGCTTTCAAGCAACCGATTAAACAATCTGTCTTGATTAAGATTCGTGGGAACAAAGCATATGACCATATTAAAAAATTTGCAGAATTGAATCTTATAAAGAAGAAAAAAATGGGGCACACGAATGAACTAAGTTTGAGTGATGAATTTTATGATTATTTTAATGTGAAACAAACTGAAGGTTTATCACAAGAATCTTTAAAAGAGATAGAAACAACTGAAGATTAAGTGATAAAATGGAAGTTCTACCGATAATTTATTTAGCATATATGTTTGTAGCAATTTATTTCCTGTCCTTTTTTATGACTTTATTCTTTAGAAATAGGAAATTTTTATTTGATTCTCCTACAACAAAGAAGAAGTATTCCATCTCTGTTTTAGTTCCTGCTTATAATGAAGGGAAAACAATAAGTGATACCATTGGGGCAATTTTTGATTCTGATTATCCTGTTAAGGAAATAATAGTTTTGAATGATGGTTCACAAGATAATACTGAAAAAGTTGTTGGAAAATTAATGGAGAAATATTCTCGTTTGAAAATTCTCAACAAGAAGAATTCTGGAAAGGCAGATAGTTTGAATCAAGGAATAAAAATTGCAAAAGGAGATTTAATTGCAGTTGTTGATGCAGATAGTTATCCTTCAAAAGATGCTTTTGGAAAACTTGTCGGATATTTTGATGATGAAAAAGTTGGAGTTGCCACATGTTCTATTGTTCCAAAAAACAAGAATAATTTTCTTGAGAAGATGCAGGTTATTGAATATAATGTTATTGCTTTCACAAGAAAACTTTTGGGTTTTGTTGATGGAATTTATGTTACCCCTGGTCCTTTAGCCTTGTACAGAAAATCTGCTTTAATTAAGATTGGAGGTTTTGATAAGGAGAACATGACTGAAGATATAGAGGCTACTTGGCATTTGGTTAAGGAAGGTTATAGAAGAGAAATGAATCTTTCTGGAAAAGTAACTACAACAGTTCCAAACAAATACAAAGCATGGTTTAATCAGAGGAGAAGGTGGAGCATGGGAGGGCTTCAATGTATCTTGAAATATAAAAAGAATTTTTTTAAGAAAGGAATGCTTGGAATGTTTATTCTTCCTTTTTTTGTTTTGCAATTGTCTTTAGGAGTTGTGGGAATGGGAATTTTTATTTATTTGATGACAAGAAGAATTCTTGATAAGTACATTTTTATTACATATTCTTTGAATTTAAAATCTCCTCTTGTAACTTCAAGTGCTTTGCATATAACCCCTAGTGTTTTGAATTATCTTGGAATTGTTTTGTTCATTATAGGAGGATTATTTACTATTCTTGCATTATATATTATGAAAGAGAGTATTTTGAACAAACAGAATATTTTTAAAATCTTATTTTATTTTATTCTTTACTTGCCTGTATATCCTTTTATATCTATAAACGCGATATACCATTATATAAAAGGAACCAGAAAATGGAGATAGGGTTTTTCTTTAGAGAGAAATCCTTAAGGATTTGCGACGATTTTCCAGAGAAAACCGCCGGAAGAAAAGCTACTGTGTAAAAGAAACTAAAATAGTAAAGATGGAAAAATAGAATGAATCAAAAATATGTTTTTTTGCAAGCGTTGATTATAACTATCGTAGTTTTTAATATAGGAGTTTTTTTAGGATATAAACTGGAAGCCTCAAGAATAGACAAGATTAATGAATGGTATCTTGAATCAGAAATGGAGTTACTTGATCAGAGGATTCAGGAAATTGCTTTAGATTTGGTTGACTTAAATTGTGATGCAGTTATTCAGGAGAATATAAATTTTGCAGACAGGATTTTTCAGGAAGCACTTACGATAAGGGATTATGAAGAAGCAAACAAGATTAATTCTGATATAATCTTTCAGCATAAACGATATGATTTATTGAGAACTTTATTTTGGATGGAAAGCATGAAAATAAAAGAAAAATGTAATGCTGATTATCATAATATTGTTTATTTGTATCAATACAATAATGTTCCTCTTGAAAAAGATGCAGCACAGGATGTTTTTTCAAATTTCTTGTCTCAGATAAAGCAAGAAAAAGGAAATAATGTAATGTTGATTCCTATCGCTGCTGATAATGATTTGCCTTCTGTTAATCTTCTCTTAGACAGATATAATATCACAGAGCTGCCAGTTATTTTTGTGGATGAGAAGTATAAATTTGAAAGCATAGACTCTCTGCAGAATATTAAAGACTATTTGAATTGATTTTCACTTTCCCCAATTTTTTTGAATTTCCCACATCCCCCTCGCTACGCTCGCCTTTATGTTGTGAAAATAAATATTTATATAAACATTTCATCACAGCAATATGGGTTTCTTTTTTAGAAAAAAAGAAACTACAGTGGTAGAAAAAAATACAATAGCATTTCATCACAGCAATATTAAAAAAGAGGATTTTATTGATTTTTGAATGAACGAATGTTTTAAATGTGGTGTGCAAGGAAACAAAGCAAGATTGTTTGATGTTATTCTTGAGAATGGGATTGTTCAGGTTTGCCATGAATGTGCTCTTAATGAGGATTTGCCTATCATAAAAAAACCTACAACTTTTCAACTTAAAGAATCAGAAAAAGAGCCATTGAGGTTTAGAGATTATGTTAAGCAATTTGAAAAAAAGAAAATTGTTGAGAATGATTTACTGAAAAAACAGGAGACAACTCTTAAGGACATTCTTGACAGGAATGTTAAGATTAAAATTCAAGAAGGAGTTAAACCAAGGGTTGATTTGATTGATAATTTTCACTGGGTAATTATGAGGGCGAGAAGAGCAAAAAAATTGACACCTGAACAATTGGCAAAAGAAATTGGCGAGTCTGAAACAGCAATTAAACTGGCTGAGAAAGGGACTTTTCCGGATGATGATTATAGGCTTGTCAATAAACTTGAGAATTTCTTGAGAATAAGAATTATAAAAACAGAAGTTGCAGAAGAACTCAAGAAACAACCGAAAAGACTTAGTTTTGACACGGACGTCACAAAAATGCTGACTATTGCAGATTTGCAAGAAATGAAAAAGAAGAGAAAAATTATGGAAGAAGATATTCCTGAATTTACAGGTGAGAATTTACCTCCTGAGGAAAAAGAAAAATATGATGAAGACAGGGAGCTGACTCCTGAAGAAGTTGAAGACATAATTTATGGGAGAAGGTAGATTTGTTGAGAGAAATTTTTGCAGTGCAAGTTTTTGAGAAGAATTTTGATAAGATTTATATACTAATCTAAGATCGGATTTTTATGTATTTAGAAAAAATTCCTAAGGAAAATGGAATAGACAAATTAATTATAGACATCAAAGATATTGGGCACTATATCGATATGGGTCTTACAAGTTGTCTTTTTCTAGAATTAGGTTCTGAGGGATGGTTAAATGCATTTAAAGAATATTATTCTCAAACAACAAGAGAAAATTTAGAAGATTGTAACATTTTTGAGAAGAAGGGTTATGGATTGGCTGTACTAGTTCCTAAGGAAAATTCTAGAGTAGAGTTTTTAGCAGATAATGGGCATTATGCACTTAAGTTTATATTAAACTCTGAAGATGAAGAGTCACGAGAAATAATTTATAGATTTCTTGAAAAAATTATGAATTAATTTTTATAAGCTAGCGTTTTACGCGAGCCAATTTCTCAACCAAAACTTTATAAATGAATTTTAATCTCTTTTAATATGGAATTAAAAATTATTGAAAGTTCAAAAGAAGAAATGAAAGTTGAGTTTGATAATCTTACTCTTCCTGAACTTTTAAGAGTTTATCTGAATAAAGATTCTTCTGTTAAACTTGCAGTTTGGAAGAGAAATCATCCGAATGAAAAACCTGCTCTTTTGGTTAAGACAAAAGGGAAAACAGCGAAAAAGGCAGTTGACGACGCTGTTAAAGCGATTGTTAAGGATTTGGACAGGGTTGAAGCTGATTTTAAGAAGCTGAAATAATTGTTAGAGAGCAATAGTTTTTTTAAAGTATAACTTATCTAAATTCTTATGATTAACAAATCTAATTATCTTATTGATTATTTTCCTGTTCAGAGAGCAGGAGGTTTTCATATTTCTTTTAGAATTTCAAAAGAATTTGCTGAATTTGCCAAACAGCAAAAGTTGAATCATGAACACTATGAAGAAATTGGTCTTAGCGCAATAAGAAATTCTGGTTGGAGAGATTACCAGCCTTTATATAAAATATGCAACTGGGTTTGTGAGAATGGAAATCCTACTGGACTACTTCATCATGTGAGAGTTCCGGGAAATGCGGCAGGAGTTGGACTTGAAGAGGATTTTGATAGGCTGGCATATTGTTCTTACAATATGGATGGTCCTTCTCAGGTTTCTGCTGTTTTGGCAGTCATGTCTTTTTATTTTAAGAATATAGAAAGTATGATTCCTTAAATTAATTTATCACACAAAATCTTATTAATTCTAAATCTCTGATTTTTTTATGAGTATGGGAAGAATTTCAACTGGGAGTTATGATTTGAATACATGGCTTTATGGAGGTTATGAAACAGATGTTGTGACTATGATTGCAGGACCGCCTGGAAGTGGGAAAACTAATTTTTGTGTTCTTGTTGCGTGTAGTCAGGCGAAAAAAGGAAACAAAGTTATTTTTGTGGATACTGAAGGAGGTTTTTCTGTTGAAAGAGTCAAGCAAATTGTTGGAGATAATTATAAAGAAGTTTTAGAGAATATTTTTTTGTTAGAACCGACTAGTTTTCAAGAACAGCAAAAATTTTTCCTTAAATTGCTTGAGAAAATAAAAAAGGAGCAAATAAGTTTAATTGTTATTGATGGGATGGCGACTCTTTACAGGCTTGAATTAGGGGATGCTGTTCAGTCTAAAGAAGATTCTCAAATAAAACAAGTTAATAGAGAAGTTGCAAAGCAGATGAGAGTTCTTTCTGAAATTGCGAGAAAAAAAGGCATCCCTGTAATTGTAACTAATCAGGTTTATGAAGGTTTTTTGTCTGAAGAAGATTGGAGAAAAGGTGTTAAGCGAGAAGTTAATATTGTCGGAGGAAATCTCTTGAAATATTGGAGTAAATGCATAATTGAATTGCAACAAGAAGGGAGCAAGAGAAAAGCTATTTTGTTGAAGCATAGAAGTTTGAAAGAAAAGGAATTAGCTTTTGAAATCAAGAACGAGGGTATTTTTAAGAAGAGACTATTTTAAGCAGTTCTTCTTTTTGCATACTGGTTTCTTTTTTCTATCATTTGATTATAATTATCAAGAGTTCTTACAACAACAGGAGATTCGCGAGTGCAATGCAATGGATTTTCTTCTATTTCTGTTGGAGGATTGTAAATGATTTTCCTCCTTTTTAAAAGAGGAGTTTTGTATCTTTTTTCAAATCCTATCGGATTTCTTTTAGGAGGCGTAAAATATTTTCTTCCATCAACTGGTTCTTCACCCAAGGCAGGATGAGTTGAATCTAAACTTTCTCCGCTTTCATCAGGAGACATAGCCATGGTCATAAGTCTATCAATTTCTTTTTGATCTAATATTTCTACCATAATCCCTTGAGAAAAAGTTTGTTTTTAATTATTGTTGTTCTTGTCTTTTTCTGTATTCTTCAATTCTCTTTTTGTTTGTTGGACATTCTCTATTAAAGCAGAAAATCCAAGGTTTTCTTCCCTTTTTCAAGAGCATTAACATTGGAAAACCACATCCTTCACAAATTTTATCTGTTTTTTTTATTAAGCCGTTTGGAGGAAGAGAATATGTTGTTTTGCATTCTGGATAAGCATTACAAGCTACAAAATATCTTCTTGTTTTCTTGGAATAAGTTATTGCTAAATATCCTTTTTTGCAAACAGGACAGATTGTCAGTTTGTTTTCTTCTTTTTGTTTTTCTATTAATTCATTATTTGCCTGCAAAAGTTCTTTTCCTATCTTATCTTCTTTCTTTTCAAAATCTTCTGAGATTTTCCTTATTGTTTCTTTGGCTTCGTTAATGACTTTTTCTTTTTTCTTTTCAAAATCTTTTTTACTTTTTTGGATGTCTTCCATTTCATTTTCAAAAGTTCTTGTAAGTTTTTCATCAATTATTATCGGAGAATATTTTTCAAGCGTTGAGATTAAAGACATTCCCAAAGAAGTTGCTTCAATGCTTTTTTCTTTTATGTATCCTCTATCGTAAAGTGTTTCAAGTATTGAAGATCTTGTTGCTTTTGTTCCAAGATTTCTCTTTTCAAGTTCTGAAACAATTGATGCAGGAGAATATCTTTTTGGAGGTTGTGTTTTTTTCTCTTCTGTTTTTAAGTCAATTATTTTTACATCGCCTTCTAAATCAGGAATTTCTTTTTCTTGGAGTTTGAAAGGATAAATCTCCATCCAATTTTTCTTTTTTATTGAAGCACCATTTGCAGTGAAGATTAATTTTTCTTGAGTTATCGCTTTTCCCCCAATTTCTGATACTGAATTCTTTTGCCCCTCACCCTCTCCTTTTTGCTGCGATAACTTCAAAATTTTTTCTGCGTTAATCTCAACCTCTGCTTTTACTGTCTTTTTGTGGATTATTGCATTGTCGCAGAAAAGAGAAAGGAATCTTTTTACAATTAAATTATATATTTTCTCTTCTTGTCCTGCTAAAATTTGTGTGTTTCCTGTTGGATAAATTGAAGGGTGAGCAGGGTCTGATTTTTTTCCTTCTATAGGTTTTGTTTTTGTGATTAATTTTTCTACATTATATTCTCTTGCAAGTTTTTTTAGAATTGTCTGATAATCTATTGATGCTGGAAGTTTCTGACTTGAAGTTCTTCGATAAGAAATTAATCCTGCGAGATAAAGGGATTGTGCAAATCTCAAGGTTTCTGAAGGAGTTATCCCATGAAATTTGTATGCTTCTGTTTGCAGAGTTGTCAGATTAAAAGGAGGATTTGGAGGAATTATCTGTTCTGTTTTTTTTGTTTGGGCTTTTGCAGTTTTTCCAACAAGATTATTGAACTTTTCCAATTCTTTTTTGTCAAAGATATCTTTATGGTATCTTAATTCAACTTTGTTTTTTCCATCGCTGACGTTTATAAAAACCTGCCAAAAAGGTTTTGAGATGAATTTTCCAATTTCTCTTTCTTTTTTTACAATTAGATTTAGTGCAGGACCTTGAACTCTCCCTATTGACATTATCCTGAAATTCCCTGTGCTTTTTATCGCATTCATTAAAGCTCTTGAAAGATTTATTCCATAAAACCAATCAAGATAATGGCGTGTTTCTCCTGCAATTGCCTGTCCCCAATCTATTCTTGAAGATTTATTTTCATAAGATTCATTTAATTCTTTTTCTGTTAAGGTTGAGAATTTCATTCTGTTTGCATCTTTTTGTCCGCAGATAAATCTTACAACGTTTAAACCAATGACTTCACCTTCTGTATCGTAATCTGTTGCAACTGTCAAGTTTCCAGCATCTTTTGCAAGTTTTAGAAGAGCATCATAATATCTTTTTGTAAAATCATTCTTTTTTACAAGATAATTTGGAGTCCAGCTTATGTTGAAGATTGGGATTTGAAATCCACTTTCGTTTTGTTTTAATGTGAATAAATGTCCTACAGCACACCCAACTATTATTTTTTTTCCTTGCCGATTTACTTCATAATAAGGAATTTTGTTAATATCTTTTTGAATTGATTTTCCTAAAGCAGAAGCGATTTTCAATGCTGCCTGTGGTTTTTCTGTTATGATGAATTCATAACCATTTGGTTTCAGAGAAATCTTCGGAGGAATGAATTTTTTTTCTATTGTTTTTCTCTTTTTTGGACTTGTCTTATTTTTGGAAGATTTTTTTCTAGAATATTTTCTTTTTGTTTTAATCTGTTTCACCTCTTCTATTTTTTCAAGAGATTTTGGGTCAATTTCTTTGTATTCTTTTTCAATAGTCCTCTTTAAATCTTCTTTATAAACCGGAAAATAATTTTCAGCTATTCTCTCTTCTTTTGATTTTTTAGGTTTTTTTGGCATTCTTATTATGAATGATAGGGGTTTTTAAGGGTTTTCAAATTTCAAAAATTTTTTCTTTTCTTGAAACATTTATCACTCTTGTCTTCCCTATTTTTTCTTCAACTCCTCCTGCTTCGTGAATGTGGGAGTGCAGCAAGAAATCTGGTTTGAATTTTTTTATTGCTTTTTCTATAGAGCTGCTCCCAGGAACTCCTGAGAATTCTGATTTTGAGTTTGCAGGATGCATGTGGGTAATCATGACTTTCTTTTTGACGTCTTTTAATCCTGAATGAGCTTTTACTAATGTTTGAAAAATTTCTTCGTCTGTGATTCTTCCTTCTCCAGGACCTTCTGCTCCTCCTGCCCCGAAAAATCCTATGTCGTCATATTTAACAGAATAGCCATGAATGTTTCTCACTCCGTAAATTTCTGCAAGAAAATCAGTTGTTGCGAAAGAGTCCCAGTTTCCAGGAATTAACAAGACTTTTTTATTTGCTTCTTTAAATGGTTTTATCAAATTTGGAGTTTCGCTATGGCTTGTTAAATCTCCTGCAAGAATGACTAAATCTATGTTTTCTTTTTGTGCTTTTTTTGCTAGTCTGCTTACAAGTCTTGTGTCCCCATGAATATCTCCTACTGCAAGTATTCTTGTTTTTTTCTTTTCCATAGAATTACATATTTTTGTTAATTATAAATATTTTGAAGTTCAAAGTTATTATTACTATGCGTAAGTGAAATATATTCTACAAAACATTTAAAAGGAAGACATTATCGGGATATATAGGTTAAAATATCTATGTTCAAATAAAATGAAAGATAACTTTGATATCTTTTTCAGGAGAAAGCCGGCTTTGATGTTGGTTTCTTTGAAGAAGAATACGCGGATGAGGTATGGAAGTGTTTTGGCTAAAGAAGTTGATTGCACTTATAGCCATGCAGTAAAAATTTTGCAGACACTTGAAGAATTGAAGTTGGTTGTTTTTGAAAAAAAGGGGCGAATAAAGGTGATACAACTGACTAAGAAAGGAAAAGAAGTTGCAGATGCAATAGAGAATATACAGAAATTAGTTAGATAACAATTCATGCCCCTGAAAGATATGCTCGGCTTAAGCCTTGCGATTGATTAGATTTCTCCAAATCGGACTTTGTCACGATTTTCCGAAAGAAGTTTGTTAAAATAGATTCTCTATTCTCGCATTACGTTCGCTTAGAATAGGTTCGCAACAAGTTGCTCACGATTAATTTATAATTGTTAATAGAGGAAAAATATTTTTTATCGTATTAATTCATTACCCAGATTATATTAAATATTCTTTTATAACTGCGACTTTGGAGCAGAGTATTTTATTGTGAACATAATCTCATAGTAAAATTTATATTTCTTAATTTGTTAATTTGTTAAATGGTTTTGCAGTATAAACTAAAATCTGAATCAAGGTGGAAAAAATATCCTGGAAAATCCAAGCTGAAATTTTCTGTTTCGCGATATGATTTTAGATTGTTGAATGAAGCGAAGACAAAAGTTCTTGTTCCAAAAGGAAGTTATGAAAAAGTTATGAAGAGATTCAGAGCTATTGAGTTTTGGAAACATAGGGGATAGGTTTAAATAATTTGTTTGTTTTATTTTTTTAATGTCTGGAAAAGAATCTAAAAAAGGGTTTGTTTGGTATTCTCTTAGAATTTCTTTTTATCTGATGATTGTTTTATTATTATTAGCGTTAGTTTTTGATTTTTCTTTTGAAACTAATAGAGAACTATTTCTCGCATTTCTTGTGGGAGTTTCTATATTTTTTAATTTTGTTGTTTCAATAATCCATCTTGTTAGATATAAGAAAAAACCTTTTGCAATAGTTGCTTTGGTCTTTTCTTCTATTTTTTTATTGATTGTTTTAGTAAGGATATTTTCTTTAGATTATAGTAGTCAAATTTTACTTGATGAAAAAGATCAAGTTCTTGAAAATGATTATTACCAATCTTATGCTATTAATTTATATGATTCTTCTTATTTGAATCTTAATTTCAGTTCAAATTCTAATTCTAATATTTATCTTCTTGAAGGAAACGAGTTTTATCGTTATGAAAAAGGAGAACTTTTCTACTATTTAGAATCATCTGAAAATTCTACTATTTATTTTCTAAACAATTTTTATCTATCTTCAGGGAATTATAATTTGATTATTGAAACTACGAATTCTCCTATAACTTATAATCTATTTGTTGAAGTCTCTCCTGTTTATTGAGTTTTGGAAACATAGGGGATAAATTTAATTCATTATAGTCTGGTCTTTAACTATTTTGGTAGAATAAATTCTTGCTTCAAATTTATCAGAAAAGTTTGTTAAAGGATATAGTTTTAGATAGTGATTTCCCAATGGATTATCTTGGCTTATTATTCCTTCGCAAATTTCCCAACCTTTTCCCCTTGAGAATATTTCTAACATTTTTTCTTTTGAGGATATTTGATACCATATAATATTATCTTTTTTACATAACCAAAAATTTAACTTGCTTGATTGGTTGTACTCCTCCATTTGAAAATGTCTTCCATTATAATAAAACCATATAGAAAAATGCAAATCTTCTCCTTCTATTTTCTCTCCAAGATTCATTTCCTGTAAGTGTTTTAATAATCCTTCCAGAATTTTTCTTTGATTCATTATCTTTTAATAAATAAATACTTTTTAAGAATTATTGTTTTATAACAAATATGGCCCCGATGGGATTTGAACCCACGACACCCGGATTTCTTTGAAATTAATTTCCTAAGAGTCCGGTGCTCTAACCAGGCTGAGCTACGGAGCCAATAATTTTACTAGAAATATTTTGTTTATATTTTTATCTATTAAGAAATCAGACTATTTTTTCCTAAAGTATATTTAATCCAATCTTTAAATTTTATTCCAGTCCATACTCTCATTTCCTCTTGGTAAAACTCATCAGGGAAAACCCTAATATTATCTCTTGCATTATCAATCTTTTCTATAGAGTTTGTATTATTTTCATTATTTATGTAATTACAATTTACCCAGCTTGGCGTTTGACCATCCATCTCCATTCTGCATGGGCTGCAACTTTCTGTGATTAATGCACATTGATTCCCTTTCGTATCTGTTAACATCCCCAAATCCAAAGAAAATCCATAAAAAGGACAGGGATATCTTTGCGCTTTTCTAACAGGTTTAATTTTTTCTCTTCCAAAAATATGCGTTATAAGTTCCATAATTATTTTATGAGACTCTTCTTTTTAAAATAAATTATACTTTAGAATATATTATCTATACTCTCTCCAAGTATTACTACACTTTGTGCATTTGAAGAATTTTGTTTCGGCTTCATCTCCTGAACGTGTTTGAACTGTCCAGAAATAAGCTTCTTCGTGCCCACATTTTTTACATGTCTCTGCAATAACTGGGAACACCTGGGAATCTTTTTCCCTTATGACTGTGATTTTCTTTTTCTCACCTATTTTTTCAGACGCTTTTATTTTTACTTTTTCTTTTGAAGAGTAATTGCATCTGGGACATCCGTAATTTTTTGTTTTCTGAATCAATACTGCTCCGCATTTTGGACAAAATTCCATCGTATGTTTTAATTTAACCTCTTTTTAAGTTTTTTGTTTATTTTTAATTTTCATGACACAATCCTTTTTCATATTCTGGACGAAGATGCTCATAAAAAATTAATTTCATCCATCCAAGGTAAGGAGCAACTCTGAATACAGCTTTTCCAACTAATTGTTCTTCTTTTATATTTCTTTCGTCTACTCCTCCTGCGTTATTTGAAGGTGTGAGAATTTCATTATTGTTATCTCCAATTGTGTCAAAAAAATATTCTCCGTCTTTATTCTCTATGTTTATTATTCTATGAATTACAGGAGTTCCTGTTCCTGATTGGAAAATGATTATGTCACCGACTTTTAATTTTTCAGGATTTGCTTCTACAATTAACAGAATATCTCCCTTGCTGAATCCTTTGTAGAAAGAGAAATCTTCAAATTCTTGTTTTGTCAAGTTGTATTTTGAATATTTCTGTTCATGTTCGTTCCACCACTTATCATAATTTGAAAACATATTATTCTCATGATACATGCTACAGGATTCTACAATTGCAAGAGGAAGAGAACTCCCTGTTATCAATGATAATCCTGGAAAAAAAATTAATTTGAAAAAAACTAACAAGAACACCAACGAGAAAATCCAACCTTTCCAGCTATTATCTTTCCACAACAAATGCCAGAATTTTTTCCATCCCTCTTTAATATCCATAGACAATTAAAACTAAAAAGAGTTTTTAAAATGTTTTATAATCTTTTTTTTAGAAACATTTAAATAGTATATATTTCTCTGTGTATACGTAAGGTATATACATTTCTGTATATTACCTCCTTTCAGGAACCTTCAAGGTTCCACAACCTCATCCCGAGCGATTTCACGATATAACCTCAAAAATTTTAGTGGGGTCGCGAGCTGCCATCCTCTATAAAATGAGGCTGGCTCATATTCAAAATGACACACGATATATTTGACAACAAAATTTTGTGTAAGAATTGCAATACGCAAATGAAAAAAGCTCAGCTTGCAAAAAATGGATTTCTATTCAGGGCTCTTGTATGTCCTAACCAAAAATGCAATGAAAAAATAATTCATCCTGTTGACGAGCAAGAATATAACAAATTCGTAAACTTAAAAAAGAAAGAATTCCACGTTAAGATGCGATTAGTCGGAAATAGTTATGCTGTTTCCATACCTAAAGAAATTGTTTCATTTATGAACGAGCAAACAAAAATAATGGACGAAATGGTTAGATTATGCTTTGAAGATTTTGGAAGATTAAGTTTAAATTTTGGAAATGAAGATAAAAATGCTAGGATTGTGAAAGCCAAAGAAGTAAAATTTGTTAAGAACGGAAAGCCTGTTTTTCACTCCAAACAATTTTACGACTCTGCAAATCCAAGAAATAATAAATCATTTGTGATTAAAAAAACAAAGGAATGATGGTAAAAAAACAAATTAAGTTAAGTGTTGCAGAAGCATTGCAAGATGATGCGTATAAAGGGATTGCAAGATTGGATTCCGAGATAATGCGAGAATTGGAAATTAAGAAAGGAGATATTATTTTGATTAAAGGAAATCACGAGACTGTTGCAATTGCTGACAGGGCTTATCCTGCAGATGTTGGCGAAGGGATAATCAGAATTGACGGTATTTTGAGAAGAAATGCGAGAACAGGGATTGGGGATATGGTTTCAATTTCAAAAGCAGAAATTAAAGAAGCAAAAAAAATAATGATTGCCCCTGCACAAAAAGGGATAATGGTTCAGGCAGATCCTGAAAGTTTAAGACGAGGACTTTTGGGAAGAGCTGTTGTTAAAGGAGATATTGTTGTTCTTGGTGGTGTTCAAAGAAGAAAAGATTTATTTTCAGAAATGGGATTTGGAGATGACTTTGGAGATATTTTTGGTGAAGCTTTAGGAAATATGGGATTTGGGAATTTAGGTGGAGGTGTTGCTCAGATAAGATTTGTTGTTGTTAATGCTAACCCTAATCAACCTGTTTTAATTACAGAAAATACAGATGTTGTTTTGAGTCCAAAAGCTGTTGAAGTTTCTGACGAGAAAATACCTGAAATAACTTATGAAGATATTGGTGGTTTGAATGAAGAAGTCAAGAAAATTAGAGAGATGGTTGAGATTCCTTTGAAGCATCCTGAGATTTTTGAAAAACTTGGTGTTGAACCTCCTAAAGGAGTTTTATTGCATGGACCTCCTGGAACAGGAAAAACACTTTTAGCAAAAGCAGTTGCAAATGAATCAGAAGCGAATTTTATTTTATTGAATGGGCCTGAAATAATGTCAAAATTTTATGGAGAGAGTGAAAAGAAAATTAGGGATTTATTTGAAGAGGCTGAAAAGACTGCACCTTCAATTATTTTTATTGACGAATTGGATGCGATTGCACCGAAGAGAGAAGAAGTTTCAGGAGAAGTTGAAAGAAGAGTTGTCTCGCAGATTTTGACAATGATGGACGGTTTGAAATCTCGTGGGAAAGTTATTGTTATAGGAGCTACAAATAGAGTTAATGCTATTGATCCTGCGCTTAGACGTCCTGGGAGATTTGATAGAGAATTGGAAGTTGGTGTTCCTGATAAATCTGGAAGATTACAGATTTTGAAAATTCATACGAGAGGGATGCCTTTGAAAGATGTTAATCTTGAAGAATTAGCTTCTGTTACGCATGGTTTTGTGGGAGCTGATTTGGAAGCATTGAGTAAGGAAGCTGCAATGAATGTTTTGAGAAAAGTTCTTCCGAAGATGAAGCTTGATGCAGAAGAGCAAATTCCTCAGGATATTTTGGAAAAGTTGATTGTTACTCAAGAAGATTTTACAAGTGCTCTGAAAATTGTTCGTCCGAGTGCGATGAGAGAAGTTTTGGTTGAAACTCCTAATGTAAATTGGGAAGATGTTGGAGGATTGAATAATATCAAACAAGAATTAAAAGAAGCTGTTGAATGGCCGATGAAACATCCTGAGATTTTTGAGAGAATGGGAATTAGGCCTTCAAAAGGAATTTTACTTTATGGGCCACCTGGAACAGGAAAAACACTTTTAGCAAAAGCAGTTGCAAAAGAATCTGAAGCAAATTTTATTCAAATTAAAGGACCCTCTTTATTGAGTATGTGGGTTGGAAAATCAGAAGAAGGAATGAGAAAAGTTTTTGAGAGAGCAAGACAGGTTGCGCCTTGCATTGTTTTCTTTGACGAAGTTGATGCTTTAGCAGGTAAAAGAGGAGTTGAAACAGGAACAAAAGTTACAGAGAGAGTTTTGAATCAGATGCTTGCTGAAATGGATGGGTTGGAAGATATGAGTGATGTGTTGGTTGTTGGGGCTACTAACAGGCCAGATATGTTGGATCCTGCTTTGTTAAGACCTGGAAGATTTGATAAAATTTTACTTGTGAATGCTCCGGAACAAGAAGGAAGAGAAAATATCTTGAAAATTCATACAAAGAAAATGCCTCTTGCAAAAAATATTAATCTTAAGGAAATTGCGAAAAAAACAGCAGGTTATACAGGGGCTGATTTAGAGTCTTTGACGAGAGAGGCTGCAATGCTTGCTTTGAGAGAGTCTATTGATGCAAAACAAATAAAACTCAAACATTTTGAAGACGCTTTGAATAAGATAAAACCAAGTGTAAATAAACCTACTATTGAAGTTTATAAAAAGATTGAGGAAAATTTTCTGAAGTCTGCAAAAGCGGCTTTGCCTTCGGCAAATAGTTATTTGGGGTAATTCTGTAAGTAGTTTTGGTTATGTGTCTTAATTTCAAAGTTACAACAATAGTAAGGTTTATATAGTAGTATTTCTTACTACTTTCAAGTAAAAAATAATACTTGAAGATGAAAAATTTAATTAAGAAAATAGGGAGAATTGTTTTGCCTTTAGCAGTGGCTGGAATTTTGGCTGGCGCAGTGAATCATTACTCTCTACATGAGAAAAAATATTCTGAAAAACACATTTTACTTATGCCGAGTTCTTTGACATTCTTAGACGCAACAAAATTTACTCAAGAAGTTGTTCAATTCTTAGATAATAATTGTCCAAACGATACTCTTGAAATTTTTATATTGTCAAACAAAATCTCTAATCCCCCGTATTTCACAAAATTAACAGCAAGAAATTCAAAGAGAACAAGAAAAACTGTGGAAAATGTTTTGAAAGATGCAAATCTTTCTGTAAAACCAAGAATTATAAATTTTTTTTATAATGATGATATTTTCGGTTTAAATTCTGATGAAGTATTCAGGAAAATTTTGGGCTCTGAAAATTATTCTAAGATTTATACTGCAGGTCATGGATTAACAACTTCCAAGGGATTTATAACTCTCTGTTCTGACGAAGATGCTTTATCTGATTTAGAAGCTAAAGGATTTACGTGGGAAGATTACTTTAGTAATCCAAGATGGTTGGATTTAAGTTGTGGTTCAACCTCTTCTGTTGATCCTTTTTCACATAGAGATGATTCAGCAAGAAGAGGATTATATCTTAACAAGGACAATTTGGTGAGATATTTTGCTGAGATTGATTCTCATATAAAATTTGGTCTTGAAAATAAAAAAAAGATGAGAAAAAATTATAGGGGAAAGGGAAGATGAAAACAAAAATGAGCATTTCAATTGACAGGGAACTTATTGCTAAAATAGAAAAGATAATTGGTGAAGGATTGTTCAGAAACAAATCTCATATTATTGAATATTCCATAAAAAGATTTGTGGATAAGGAGGAAGGGAAATGACAAACGATAAAAAAATCCTAATTGCAGATGATGAGAAAGACACTAGAGAATTAGTTGGGGATATGATTGGGATGGATTTTTCTGATTACAATATTGAATTTTGTGAAAATGGAAATTCATTAAAAAATAGATTAGAAAAAATAGTTGGAAAAGAAACAGAAATTAAATTGGTTCTTACTGATAATGAAATGCCTGGTTATCAAGGTTCTAGTTTAATCAGAGAATATGCTAGGAAAATAAATGCTCCGATGATTTTAGTGTATGCAGGAGATAATGAGATTGGAGAGCAGGCTGTTAAAGATGGGGCTTTTGCTTATTTGAAAAAACCTTATAGATTTTCAACACTTTCAGAAATTGTTGGGAGGGCTTTGAATAGAGGAGATGGAAAATGAAATCAAAAGAATCAAAACTATTGGTAATGTGCTCTGATTGTGGAGCTATTAAAATTAGCGAAAAGCCTGTTGTTTGGTTTCATAAAAAAACTGATTCAGAAATATATCATGCTCTTGTAAGCGAGTATATTGAAAAAATAAGTCCTGGGTATTGTGGAGATTGCAAAATAAAATATCGTTCAGAAGGTGAATAAAAATGCCTAAAGAAAAAATCTTTAAACCAGAAGCAACAGATATAGAACTTGTTATTTTTTTAGGGAAACATATAGAAAATCCGTGTGGAATGGAAATTAATGGTGAATGGGAACATATAAGGCCTTTTTATCTTGGAATAGCTTCTAATCTCTTACCTGAATTAACAAATCCTTTTGCTAAAGAATATTTGCAGAGAATTATTGGGAAGTATAATTCTGAGAGATAACTTTGAGAGAGACGCTCGTCTAAAGGCTCGCTGATAATAGCACTCACTAAAGTTCGCATATTGATACAGAATTTTTATTGAAGAAATTGAATTTAGTCATTTATCTTGGATTTTACACATTAACATATTTTTATAACTGAGTGCGTTAGCACGAAGCAATTTTAATCCGTCGTAACAATAACCTCATTTTTATCGTCTATTAATATTGTGTTTTCAGCCTGGGAAACTTTTGCATCTGATGATTCAACAAGTTCTGGATAATTATGCAAGTTTCCGTTTTCTTCAAGTTGTCTCAATCCAATTAGTCCTCTTGAATTGAATTTTTTTACAATCCATCTTGAGCAGAATGGGAGAGTTTGATATTCTTCTTGAATAAATTCTAGAATTTCCCTCGCTGTTTGACTTCTTGGAGTTTTTTCATTAACAAGGGAGTAAATTCCAGAGGGTTTTCCATCGTGAACTTTCCCCACACCTGTGCTTGCAAAAGGTTCAATCGCATAAATTCCTTTTTTCAGTTCAATTTCTTTTTTGTCGTCAATGTTTGGAATTGTAATTCCTGCATGCAAATCATATTCTTCCATTGAATGTCCTGAAAGATTTATTATTGGGGAAAATTTTTGTGATTCAATTGTCTCTTCTATGATTTTCCCTATTTGAGAAGTTGTTGTTTTTGATTTATTTTTTTTGATTAATTCAATAGCGTTTTTCAAAGCGTCTGAAGATGCTCTTATTAATTTTTTATTTTCTTCTGAATTTTCCAAATCAATTGAGAAAGCATTGTCTGCAACCCATCCGTCTATGTGAACTCCAAAATCAACTTTTAGAAGTCCGTGAGCAAGAGTTTTGTCCTCTGGAAAAGGAGTGTAATGGGCTGCGATATTATCTATGCTTAGATTTACAGGAAATGCTGGTTTTCCTCCGAGTTCAATTATTTTGGATTCTATTTTTTCTGCAATATCTAATAAATGAGTGTCTTTTTTTACAATTGTTCTTGCATATTCTTTTACTTGCTTTGCAATTCTCCCTGCCTGAATTATCTTTTGTTTATCCATTGTTTTACTGAGAAAAGATATTATAAAAATCTTTATAAAAATATCTTTCCTGATTAATTTATGGTTAAAAGGAAAAAAGAAGAACACGCTAATGGTTTAAGAAAAGCTTGGGGAGCAATGAGTGTTATTGGAATTCTTGGAGGAATAATATTTTTGTCACCTGCATTTACAGGACGTGTTATTGGGAATTTTACTAACTCAACAGCTTCAACATGGACAGGAGGGATTTTATTTTGTTTAGGAATAGTCGGTGCGTTTTTTTATTTTAGAAAGAAATAAATTATTTTAAAAGAAAAATTTAATAAATATCCTTTCTTTGGACGTTTTAATGGGGAATAAAGTTTTATATCATTTTACTCTTAATCCAGATAAGATAAAATCTCAAGGATTTCAAGGTAGTAGAAATATTGATAAAGGAATAGGGGCCAAGGGAGCATCTCTTTTTGGAACATATTTTTTTGAAAATTTAAAAGATCTTGAAGATTACAAACCTTTAATTGATGCAGCAGAGAAGAAATATGGGAAGAGAGGGGAGATTATTGAGGCATCTCTTGATGATGATGCAAAGATTTTGGATGGAAATGAAGCTTATATGAATGAATTTAAAATTTTTAGGAAAGGAAAAGGTTCAAGTTATAAACCTGTTACTAAAGAATTTCAAAAAGCATTTACGGATTATCTAAGGGAAGAAGGTTATGATGCAGTTAGATTGGAGTCTCCTTTGTTAGGGAATCATAATGAACTTGTTGTTTTAAATGAGAATAAATTAAAATTAAAAAAAGAATCAGGTTTAGAGAAGAAAATTTTGACTTCAATTTTTGGATTGGTTGCTCTTTCAGGAATTTTTCTTTTTTCAGGGGTTACAGGAAATACTATTGGTTTATCTAACTCTGGAAATTTTTTCGGTATTGTTTTGTTTTTAATTGGATGTGGAGGTATTTTTTTTATTTTAAGAAGAGATAATTAAAACATAATTCTCCAAATTAAGATACATATTGCGAGGAGAATAATAATCATTATCCAAAACCAGTCAATATTTATTTTTGGTTTTCCTTTTTTTGTTGCAAGAATTGGTTCGTATTTTTGAGTTCCTGGATTAAACCTCATTTCTGGTTTGATGTATTTTATTTTTCCTGTTGGTTTTTTCTTTTTCATCTTAAAACTCCCCTAAAGTCATTTGTTTTTTTCCATCTAAAAGTTCTTTAGTATTTACTCCAAAAACATGAAAAATGTTTTCAACAGCAGGAAGAATCTGCTTTTCAAGATAATATCTTATGTTGTATTCACCTTTTTCTGAGGGTAATTTAACTTTGTCGCGAACAAGTTTTTTATTATCTCT
>JAUYIO010000030.1 GCA_030688225.1 Nanobdellota archaeon | reverse complement strand
TCAGTTTCTTTTACTTTTGAGAGACTTTGCATTCTTTCTTCTGCGTCTTGTTTCAAATTATTTTTCATTTTCTCAATAATCATTTTAGGTTTTACTACTAAATACTTCACAGGTTTACCGATTTTCACGATTGCAAATCCTCTTTTCTCTAATCCTTCTAAAACATCGTAAGTTCTTGAACGAGGAACGCCTGAAATGTCTGCGACTTCTCCAGCGGACGCAATTCCTTTAGAAAGCAAAGCTAACCATACTTTTGTTTCATAAACATTCAAATCAAAATAGTCCTTGATTTTGTTTATTAGTTCGTTTTTTATTAACATTTTAATCAAAAAGTCCCTTTAATTTACTTATTAAATCTGATTCTGAGATTCTTCTTTTTGAAGCGCTCATGCAAAAAGCCAATACTAACTCTTCCTTTTCTATCGCTTCTACATTATAACGTGTAAAAATTGGATTTTTAGAATGCCTTTTATCTCCATCAGAAAAAAAGTGGGGAACATAATAGCTCCTACCATTATCGTTATACTTGAATATTTCTATATTTCCAAAATCATCTGATTCCATGGAACACCATAGAAAATTCCTTTTATAAATCTTATGGTTTTGTTACTTTTTCTAAGTGGGAACATATGGGAAAAGTTTAAAAAGATAAATTGTGAAGATAGTTTATGGTAAAAGAATTTGGGTACAATAAAAGAAAAGATGAACTTGAGGAATATATTGGACAATATGTAATTTTATTTCCACAGCATTCTGCAACTTTTTCAGGGAGATTAATAGAAATTAGAAATGGATATGCTATATTACAACCACATCAAGCAGCAGAATATGATGAAGAGAAAGGGCCTATAAGAAAAATGATTAATAAAAGAACAAAAATTCTTACTGCTGCAGTTATAGGAATAGAACCAACTACAAGAAAAAGTTTAGAAAATTATTGTAAATATGAGAATAAAATACCTGATTCTAGATTAAAAAATAAGCTAAAATCATCCCGATAAAAATTCCTACACTAATAAAAGGCATTGCAGGATAGAATTTCTTTTTCTCTGAACGAACAAATAGATAAGCTAATCCTAAAGTTGCTCCTGCAATTACAAAAAGTGCAGGATAGAATCCTCCGACAAAATCTTTTAATCCGAATGGGAGATTTATTGATGCTGTTTTTAAAATCACTCCAGCTGTAATTATCGGGAAAACAACATCGCCTCCCCCTAATATCGCAACATTAACTTTAATCCTCTTTTCTTTTAATTTTGATTTTTTCATTTTTTGAATTTGTAATTTTACTTTTTTAGAAACATAAGGAACAAAAAATCCTGAAAAGAATTTTAGTTTATTCATCTGATATTTTGCCATTTTTTGCATAATTCCAGAGTGCCATACTGCCCAAACATCATAAATAGAAATCAAAATTAACAGAGCTATAACTGTCCAGAGATTAAGAATCGGAACAAAGACAGCTGCGATTCCAGGATAAATAAAAAGTTCTGTTATATTATGAACCAAAAAACTTCTATGATATATTTTGAAAAATGAGAGAGGAATTGCGATTGCTAATGAAATTATCGTCGGATATTTCCACGAATTAGGGATAAAAGAATTAATTGCTATTCCCAAAGCAATAATCACAACTATAAAAAACCACAATTTCAAAACAAATTCTACTTTAAATTTAGTCAGAAAAAACAACAGAGATATTGCGATTACAAAAGCAATAACTAATGAAGGGAATAGTGTTTGGTAATAATCTGATTCTTTTTCAACTTCTGGCATCTGCATTCCATACGGAAGTTTGTTTTGTTCTGTAACGTTTTGAACAACACCATCAACGACTTTTACAGGAGAATAATAATCTACAACATATAAACCTATAAACTGAGTTAAGATAAACATTCCCAAAAGAATAGCCATTATTTTTGGTTTATGTTTCATTTTAATTCACCTCACACCAGATGTTTAATTAATCCTTTAGTTAAATAGAGAATAAAAATTCCTATGAAAATTGAAATTGTAAAACTCATTGTAGGGCTTGCAGGGAATAAAAACTCATCCATTAATCCCCAGACACCTCTCCAAAAACTTACAATTGCAAAAGCGATGATAATTGTGTAAAAAACTTTTCGGGAATGATGGTTCTTCTCACCTTTTTTTACCATAATAGAAAATAGGGAAAATGGTTTATAAAGTTTGGGTGAAGAAAGATTTAAATAATATTGAAAAATGGTTTTCGCATGATTGAAAGAACATATACTAAAGCTGAATTGAAAGATAAAATTTCCAGATATAATAAATTGGTAGTTGGTTCTCTTATTGTTGCATTATGTGGAGGAGGTATTGTGGTTTCTCCTCAATTTAGAGAATTTCCTAAAAAACCACCAATTGTTATAGAATATGACAAAGCTAATGACACTTTAACAAGATTAAGATTTGAATATGCAGAAATAAAAAATCCTACATTTGAATACAAGAATAATGAACTTCAATCTATTTTAAATCAAGATACTGTTAGAATTTCAAAACTTGAAAAAGCGATTAATTTAGTTCAAGCAGATATCTCTAAATTTGAAGAAAATTCTGAATATGCGTCTTATCAAGAAAAAGTTATGAAATCATCTAAAGAAAACAAACTTTTGTATTTCGGAGGGATTTTAATTTATTTACTTGGAGCATCAGGAGCCATAATCTTTGGTCCAAAACACACAAAGTATAAAAAACAATTAGAGAATATTTCTAAATAAATAACTTATCTCAACCTAACAGTTTCCAGATTTCTTGGAACAGTTGTTTCAACGGATAAGGGAACGGCGTTCCCTTGAAACCATCCATCCCTCCTCTAACACTGAAGCAGTTTGCCCAAACACCTTGACGGCAAAAGATACGCTCAGGACTGATTCATTTGAGTTGAAACTATCTAAGTCTTACAGTTTCCAGATTTCTTGGAACAGTTGTTTCAACTCTTTGAGCTTTGTAAAGTGACGAAGCCAAATCAAGAGATTTTGAAACTTCTCCATGATTAATAATTATTCTTTTTGCCTTCGGACGCATGTTGTTAAAAAAAGACATTATTTCTGTTCTCCCTGCGTGAGCACTCAATCCTGGAATTGTATGAACTTCCAAATTTATCTTAACAATTTCCTCTCTTCCATCAACCATTATTTTTGTTTCCTTTATTCCTTCCTGGACTTGCCTTCCAAGAGAACCAACTCCTTGGTAACAAACAAAGATTATTGAGTTTTTTTCATATCCTGCAAATTCCTTGAAATATTCTACAGAAGCTCCTCCCATCATCATTCCTGAAGTTGCTAGAACAATGCAAGGCCCTCCTTCAATAACTTTTTTTCTTTCCTGTGAAGAACCGACTCTAGAGAAAATTTCTGAAACAAAAGGGTTCTGATCCTGGAAAATTGAAGAACGAACATTTGTGCTTAAAAAATCAGGATAAGCTGTATGTATTGCATTGATATCCCAAATTATTCCGTCAATGTATATTGGAACGTCCTTTAGTTTTCCTTTTTTTATTGCGTCTTCCAAAATCAGCATTGTTTCTTGTGCTCTCCCCAATCCTAATTCAGGAATCAAAACTTTTCCTCCTCTCTCAATTGTTTTATTAACAAGCTCTAAAAGTTTTTCTTCTGATTGAATTCTTGGAGGGAGAATATCTGTTTTTGCACCGTAAGTTGATTCTGTAATTACTGATTCAACTCTTGGGAAGTTTGTAACTGCTGGGTCAAGCAATCTTGTTTTTGCATATTTGAAATCTGCAGAATAAAGAAGATTATGTGCTCCATTTCCAATGTTCAGATGAACCATTGCGCTTCCAAGACAATGCCCTGAATTATAAAAAGTAATTCTTATGTCTGGTGTGATGTCTGTAACTTCATTAAAATTCAAGCAGATAGAATGTTTTACCATTTCTTTTATGTCTGTTGAACTGAATAATGGTTGCGCAGCTTGCTTGTAAGAAACACCTATAAAATCAAGAGAAACCAATGAGATTATATCTCTCGTCGGAGTTGTCATATAAACTGGTCCTTTGTATCCCATTTTGTAAAGATATGGTAAGACTCCTACGTGGTCCAAGTGTGCGTGGCTTATCACAATTGCATCCAGTTGAGTTATGTCAAACTCAGAAATATTAAAATAAGGGAATTTATCCT
>JAUYIO010000022.1 GCA_030688225.1 Nanobdellota archaeon | reverse complement strand
AAAGAAAGAGCTGCAAAAGTTGCGAAAGATGCATACTTCAAAAAATATGGAGATAAAGCGCGACGGGTGATTGAAACTTTACTAGAGAAGTATGAAGATGAAGGTATTGAAAATTTGGAAAGCCGAGAAGTTTTGAAAGTTTCACCGTTGAATAAATTAGGTCGTCCGCTTGAGATTATGAAACTATTTGGCGGTGTTGTAGGTTATAAGAAAATGATTAAGGAATTGGAGGAGAGGTTGTATAAGTAGTTATTTTGTAAAGAGGAAGTTAAGCAATTCGGGAAACTTCCAACTCTCTTTGGGATAATTTATTTCAAATTGTCCTTTTAAGAATTCATATCCATTTGGATCTAAATCTTTTCCATCTGCTGTGACAAACAAAAAAAGCTTTCTTCCTTCTTGCGATTGTAATTGAATTGCACTCGCTAAAATCATTGAGTCTGCATGATTTGGAATTATATCATAAATCTTATTAACTAGATCGGGATTAATTTGGCTCAAAGGGATAACTTTTTCATCAATATTTGTTTGTAAGAATTTCTCTATCTTTATCTCGGAAAGATTCCTCTCATCGCTGAAAGATTTTTCTACATTATTTACCGAAGCAGATTTAAATTTTTCAAATAGTTGTTTGGCCTTTGGCACATCTCTAACCGACAAAAGGGAGTTATTTTCAAAGGAATAGGAACTGTCTTTTATTTTTTCAATAACTGCTTTGTGAATTCTTGCTCTTTTTTTCCTTACTTCTTCAAGTTCTCCTAAAACAGCATAGCATAGAATGAAATCTCCCGTTTTATTTTTAATAAAAAAATAACATTTTTCAATAATTTTATTAGAATAATTTGTATAATTAGAATAATTAAAGATTACATTTGTGTCTAAAAAATTATCTGCCATTTAGTCTTCTCCAGTCCAATCCTCCATTATTTTTCTTATTTCTTTTACTTCTTCAGGAATTTCTAAATTGTCTACATCAATTTCCGAAATTTTAGATAAATACTCAGAATTTAATTCAGAAAAAGATTCTTGAAGAACCCTTCTTTTTTCTTCTAAGGGCATTCCAATATAAAACGTTTTGGTGGTCTCTTTATCTTTGGCATTCGGACCTTCAGTTATACTTTTGTAAAATTTGTATATTGCTATAAATTTCCATAAGGAATCAAGTGTCAATAGGATTTTATTTCTGTTTTTTTTGAATTCCAATCCTACTAGATCCATCTTTTTAATTAATGAGATAACTTTTTCCGTTAGATCAAAAACTTCCGGGAATTCAGAATCAATTGGACAAGCAATAAAGAATTTTTGTAAGAGGTTAATTAATTTACTATTTTCAATATCATCTTGATTTAGTAGTTCAAATATTTCATCATATCGTATATAAATTTCTTCGTTGTAGTTTTTATGTTGTTCAGAGTTTATTTGTCTTACTTTTTTGTCTCCATTTTTTTTAATGAAGTCCCTAATCAAGCTCTGAATTTTAGAAGAGTTTTTTAGAGAGACTTCTTCTTGGTAGTTTGCATTTACATCAACCGCCATCAGAGGGATTCTTCCATAAAGATACCAAACTATCGGTAAATCGCTTAATTCTGTTTCATTATTATCGATTACATAGGTGGCACATTTAGCAACCTCTGTTTTTAGTGGGATTTTGCCTTTTTTTTCTTT
>JAUYIO010000070.1 GCA_030688225.1 Nanobdellota archaeon | reverse complement strand
TACTATAATGTTCCTGTATCAATTAAATTTTCCGGACGTGCAGGATTTCACATAGCAGTTCCGTTTGAAGCATTTCCTGAAACTGTTCACAACAAAAAAACAAAAGATCTATTCCCTGATGCTCCCAGAATAATCGCGCAGTATATAGATAATATGATAAAAGAGCCTTTGGCTGAGAGGATATTAAAACTTCACAAAATAGAAGAAATACAAAAAAATACAAACATTCCTAATGAAAAATTAATTGAAAATGGAAAGCTAAATGTATCTGCCTTTCTTCACATAGACACAGTATTAATTTCTTCGCGACATATGTTCAGATGCTGTTATGCATTAAACGATAAATCGTTGTTTGCCTCAATTCCAGTAGATCCTGAAAATATATTATCATTTGATATTTCGACATCACATCCGGAAAATGTAAAAGTTTCACAATTTAAATTTCTTGACAGAGAAAATGCAACAGAGGGAAGCGCAAGAGATTTGTTTATTGTAGCATATGATTTTGCATCCAAAAAGAAAATAGATGTAGAAAAAAATAAGGAATCAAAAGAAAAATATGATGCGCTTAATGTTTCGGGAAATTTGGATTATGATGAAATTAAAGATATGATCCCTGAAGAATTGTTTCCTCCATGCGTAAAACTAACTTTGAAAGGTATTGACGACGGTAAAAAGAGATCTGTTTTTGCATTGATTAATTTTCTTCATTCCTGCAATTGGCCCTGGCCAATGATAGAAATGCGTTTGAATGAATGGAATAAACTAAAAAAAGAACCGCTAAGAGAAAATGACTTAGTAACACAAATAAAATATGCCAAACAAAAGAACGAAAAAATTCTTCCTCCTAACTGCGATAACTTGGCGTATTGGAAAGATATAGGAGTTTGCCAGCCTGATGCGACTTGCGCAAAAATAAAAAATCCTGTTTCTTATGCAGGAAGAAAAATGTGGATAATGATGAAGGAAAATGAGAAGAAAGGGAAAAGTCAGCTAAGGGGAAAAATAGAAAACAAAGAAAATGCAAAAGAGAGCATTAAGAATAGTTAAAATAAATCATAAATTAGAATAAATTATTAATATCAGGATCAACGAGATAGAAACATAAAAGGC
>JAUYIO010000007.1 GCA_030688225.1 Nanobdellota archaeon | reverse complement strand
CTATCCCCGTTCCCTCAATCTTCTCGCCTTAGGAATAAAATTCCCAATCTTTTTTTCTGATGCTTTTCCGCAACCGAGGAAATCTTCGTTGTGTTGCATAACTAGAAATCCCTTTTTTCCTGTTTCAATATTTAAGTCTCTTCCAAAAATCCAATCTTCTGCTTGTTTAGAATCCAGAGTGAAAATATTTTTTGTTATTTGTTCTTTTAGAATATTTGTGCCCTCTATGCTCAATCGGAGCCCGCCGTCAGCAATTTTGCCGAAGTAAACTCCAGTGCGTTCAATTATTATGTTGTTTTCTAGTTTCTTTAATTCTCTTGGTTTGAAATCTCCGAGAAAAAGGAAAATTTTCTCTCTACCTTTCATAATCATTGTTCCTTTTATTTCCCTTATTCCGAAGAGGTCTTTTAGTTCGTTCACTATGCTTTCTTTTTCAGTAAAACTTAGTATTTTCATTGGCGTGAATGCATTCTCTTCATTATTTCTGTGGCTGTTTTTATAATTCATCATATTTGTGGCAAGGATACCCAAGTTTCAAAATCCTCTCGAACGCCGAGGGGCACATCGCCGTCCATTAAATTTGATTCACTTACCATTAACAAGGTAAAATCACTACTTTGTTTGTAATGTTGCTTACGGTTAATCTCAATTATTCTTTTATTATTGTGCTTTTGCTTTAACATTTTATTTTTTAAATATTTCATTCTAGGAGATAATTTATTTTACAAGTTTCCTTTCTTTTTCTGTTTCTTTTATTATTTTTGCCATTGTCTTTACTGCGAGTGCAGGGTATTTTCCTATTGTTGTTTCTTCTGAGAGCATAAGCATATCTGAACCATCGAGAACGGCATTTGCAATATCTGTTATCTCAGATTTTTCTGGAGATTTGTGTTTTACAATAGACATTAACATTTCTGTTGCAGTGATTGCGATTTTCCCTTCCTTGTTACACAATTTTATTATCCTCTTTTGAATCATTGGAAGTTTCTCGAATGAAACATTTTCAGAAAGATCTCCGCGAGCGATCATTATTCCGTCGCTTTCTTTGATAATTGAATCTAAATTTTTAAGACCTTTTTTATTCTCTATTTTTGCGATTATCTTTACACTTTTCGAATCAATGAGAGAACGGACTTTTTTTATTTGCCTTCCCGATATGGCGAAAGACACTGCGAGATAATCGTACCTGTGGGAGTTTATCCATTTTAGAAATTCGAGATTTTTTATGTCTATGAGAATCTTGACTTTTTCTTTTTTTAGAATTCTAACGAGTTCTTCAAATTCACTTTTGTTTGTGTAT